>JAYKHC010000108.1:0-23631 GCA_035285465.1 Cyanobacteriota bacterium | reverse complement strand
GGCAAGCGCCGCACGCACAGCCCCGAGTTCAAGGCCTGAGTCGCCAGGGGAGCGATCAGTGGCCGTAAAACATCCCAGAGGTCGCCGCTGACCATGCCATTGATCTGCTCCATGCACCGCACCTCCTGGCACGGTCTGATCCAGATGAGTCAAAGGAACATAAGAGCATCGACAAGAAGGACTGCCAGGCCAAGGAGGCCGAGCATCATGGTGACGGGTTCGCAACTGCGGGAGCCAGGTCTTGTTCAAAAGGGGATGGATCCGGAGATGCACGGGCACCAGAACATCAGGAGAAGCGCTTCGAATCAGATGGGAATGGCAGCGGGAGCAACTGGGGCAGAGCGCTTCGGCAGAACCACGTCTCCTCACGGGTCCCGATCAGGAACCGACCCACGAGAATCAGAAGGGCATACAACTCGAAGGGTGCCTGGCGAACGGGCCACAGCGCCGGTCGTTGGTACAGGAACTGCTTCAGTTGGACCGACTGATGATCCGTGAGATCGCGCCAGCAGAATCCAAACGCTGTTCCCCTGTGGACAACAACCTTCACGGGAAGCAAGGCCCAGGACGGGATCAAGATCATCAGGTCTGACGTTTCAGCCTCCAGCATCATCGACGCCTCTGAACCTGAAACATTCAACTCAAGACCTGTCTCACTGATCAACCTGACCTCAACTTGAGTCGTCGAGCTGATCAGGCTCTGGGAACAGAGCAAAGCTGGAAATCGGATGGCAAACCAGGGGCACTCGGACAGTCCTGGCCGGTCCCAGCAGCACCGTATCACCACCGCAATCAGGAAGAGATTGACAGCACTCCACATCAGAGTGATGGTGAGGGTGGCGGAACTGATTGTCGAGAGAACAACATCCAGCGCCGGGTTAAGAAGATTCAACAGGCCCACCACCTGCATGGCAAGAAGAAGGAGCAGCGGTAAAAGAATTTTGTTAGCAGGTCCCTGGCTTCGGCAGCGAGCCAGGGTCTTGGGAGTCACCCGAAATCGCCAGGGCCTTCCGACAAGCGTTGAGACCACCGCAACACTGATGGGGAACATGAAGATCCACCGGTAAAGCTCTGGAAGCAAGGCTGTTCGTGATTGACCGCTCAACCAACGTGTCAGCAACAACTGAGCTCCATAAAAGGGAAGGGCATGCGTGAGCACGCCATTCGCACTTAACACGATTGGTGTGACGCCTAATACCCCCAGACTGAGTGGGGTGAGAGCCAGTGCAAGCTGCGGTAGAACATTCAGCCAGTGAAGGATGCCTTCGAGATAAGCCAGACGCTGCAGTGGCGAGAGACCGGCTATCAGCAGCGGATTGGCTGTCGTGTGCAGGATGCGGACGGTTCCGCTTGCCCACCGGCAGCGCTGTCTTGCCATGGCTGCCAGGGTGAAGGGCGCAAGTCCCGCGCTGAGCTTCTCAGGGACAAAGCGATTGCGATATCCGGCAGCCGTCACCCGGATTGCGGTGGCCAGGTCCTCTGAGGTTGTGGCTGTTTCAAATCCTCCAACGGAATCAAGTGCTGAGCGACGCATCACAAATGAGGTTCCGGCGCAGATCACAGCACCCAGGGCTTCTCTGCTGGGTTCGATCCAGCGGTAGAAAGCTTCTTCGTCTGGAAGCAGCCATTCTTCTAAGCGTAGATTTCGAATAACAGGGTCCGCGTTCATGTAACTTTGAGGCGTCTGAACGAATCCCAGCGACAGATCCTGAAAGCAAGGAACAACACGCTGGAGAAATGGCTGCAAGGGGACAACATCAGCGTCAAAAACCGCGACCAGTTCGCCCTTGCAATGCTGAAGAGCATTGTTTAGATTGCCCGCCTTGGCATGCCTATGCTCAGCTCGCTCCAGATAAGACACACCGAGCTGCTTGCAAAGCTGCTTCAGTTCTGGCCTCGAGCCGTCATCGAGCAGCCATACCTGAAAGTTCGAATACTTGATGGATAAACAGCCGAGCAAACATCGTTCGACAACAGACAGTGGCTCGCCATAGGTGGGAACCAGGATGTCAACCGAGGGCGCAAAGCCTTCGCAAGACAGTCCATCCAGCTCGGCGCCAGACAGGCTGGATGATGACCGATCAGGAAGCAACCAACTGAACCCGAGCTGAAGAAAAGCTGTTGCCAGCAGCTGCATTTCCGCCACAAGTGTTATCAGGCTGACAGCAGACGCCAAGGTTGAAGAGAAGTTCAGCGTACTTGTGATCCGCCAGGCTGTGTAGTGAGCGGCAAGAATCGCGAGCAGAACCAGAGCCCAGCGCATGCGAGGTGCACGGGCCTCGAGCGCGACTTGCGCGTGTGATCTTCGTTGAACCCAAGTCAACCCGGATTAAGCGCAACCAAAACGACTTTACACACATTTATTGTGAGCGGCGCCATCGGAGAAATGAATGTCGTGGCTCTCACCATTCCGGGGCAGACTGTCGGCACGCAAGCACAACCTCCATTCCCTGTGTGGAGCGCTGTTCTCGATCTGCTCGCGAGAGAATCAACTCAACACAATAACCACTTGCTTCTTCAACAAACACCAACCTGACATGCCTTTGGCAACCCAGACCACCTTCCTGTTGATCAATCTGAACTCTGCTGTGGTGCGGTCTTCGATCGTTCTGATGAATGCTCAGCGACCCAGGACAGCTCGACTCGTCTTGGTGAGACCCGCCATCGTTTCCGGAAGATAAGGCCCCTTGAGCATCCGGCCCCCGACCCGTAGGGAAAAGCCTGCCAGAACAAGATTGATCGCCGCCAGGACCAGCAAAGCCTGCATCCAGCTCCAGCCGAGATCCTCCTGAAACCAGAACAGCAACGCACTCTGGGCGGCGATCAGAGCCAGCAGCAGGAACACCAGGCCACCGCTGAGCAGCAACAACCCACTGATCAGGCGCCGCTTTTCCCGGTCCGCTTCCTGAAGAGCAACGCGGATATGCAGATCCAGGACCGAAGCCAGCAGCCCCGTGACCCGCCCTGCAGCACCCCTGGCGAATCCACGGCTCTGTGCAGATGGGGGCTCGGGATTCTCAGATTCTGATCGGAATTCAGCCATCGGAGTCAGACGGAGCGGCGGGAGGAACCGATCAACAGGCCTGTGAGCAGTCCGATGGTCACGGCAACGCCGAGGGTGAGCAGCGGTCTCTCCCGCATCGGCCGTTCCAGTTTTGATCGGAAGGTGGCGTCCAGGTCCTCCAGGAGCCCCTCGAGCTGATCCTCCAGGGGTTCCAATGGATCCGCAAGACGATGTTTCTGCTGGTCGGCCACCCGTAACAGATCCAGCAGTTGACCCTGTACCACCGAGGCGGTTCCACCGGTCCGGGATGCGATCAAGCCGACCACGTCGTCCAGACTGCCGCGCGTGGCTTCCAGGGTGTGACGGGCCAACTCGGGCCATTCCCTCTGGATTGTGGGAATCAACGTTTCAAAGCGCTCGCGGAACGTTTCATAGCCGCCGGATTCAACGGCTGCGCCGACGCGTCGGGAAGATTCAGATGAAGAACAGAGCTCAGGGTCGGTTTCAGGATCCATGCATGAGACGCATTCGTTCCGCTCAAGTTAAGGGCCCCTTGAGCCTGCGTCAGGCTCCGGTAAATTTCGAATGCCCGTCCGTTCGGGCCCGTTGGTTCACATCAACCAGGTCGAGCTCAACCAGTTCAAATCGTTCGGCGGATCCATGGCGATCCCGCTCGAGCAGGGTTTCACGGTGGTCACCGGGCCGAACGGCTCTGGCAAGAGCAACATCCTCGACGCCGTTCTGTTCTGCCTCGGGCTGGCCAGCAGTCGTGGCATGCGGGCCGAACGCCTGCCAGATCTGATCAACAGCGCCATGCTCCGGGCCGGCAAGGCGGCTGAAACGGTGGTGACCGTGCGCTTTGATCTGGGCGACTGGCAGCCCGATGCCGCCGAAGCGGGTCTGGAACCCAGCTCTGATGGCCCCTGGATCCGCCAGGAACAGAAGGAATGGACGGTGAGCCGTCGGCTGAGAGTGGCCCCGGGCGGCACCTACTCGAGCAGCTTCAGTGCTGACGGTGTGCCCTGCAATCTGCAGCAGCTCCAGACACAGCTCCGTCGTCTGCGTGTGGATCCGGAGGGCAGCAATGTGGTGATGCAGGGGGATGTGACCCGAATCGTTTCGATGAGCGCCCGCGACCGTCGGGGCATCATCGATGAGCTGGCAGGTGTGGCCCTGTTCGACAGCCGGATCGAGCAGACCCGCAGCAAACTCGAGGAGGTGCACGAACGCCAGGAACGTTGCGTGATCGTGCAACAGGAACTGTTCAGCAACCGCCAGAAACTCGAACGGGACTGCACCAGGGCCCGGACCTACCAGGACCTGCGTCAGCGACATCACACGGCTCGATTGCAGGAGCAGCGGCTGGCCTACGAAGCAGCGGAGTCGGCACTGCGGGAACTGGAAGGCCGCCAGGTCACCCTCACGCAACAACAGAACGAGCAACGCATCTCCATCGCAGCCGAGCAGGAGCACCTCAGTGCAGCGGCCGACAGGCTGGAGAGCCTTCAGGCAGAAGTCAAGGCGCTCGGGGAGGATCAGCTGCTCACGGTTCAGGCCGAGCTGGCCGGTCTGGATGCCAGCGGTCGCGAGCTCACCCGGCAGGCCGAGAAGCATCAGGTCGATGCCGAGGAACTGAATCGCCAGCGCCAGGATCTGGGAACACGCCAGGGTGAGCTGCGGCGTCAGCAGCAGGAGCTTTCAGGACGCGCAGACGAGGGTCCGCTGGCTCAGGCAGAAGCCGACTGCCGTGCTGCTGAAGCAGCTGTCGAACTCTCGCGTCGACGCCTGGGCGAAGTGGCCGGCCGCAGCGGAAGCTGGATGGAGGAACAGCGGCAGCGCAGTCAGCAACGCCAGCAGCTTGTTGAAGCCATCTCACCGCTTCTGGCTGAGATCCAGCAGCTCAGCGAACGGCTGCGCCAGAACCAGGCGCGTCAGGCCGAGCTCAACTCAGAGCAGCAGGGCGAGGCGCAGACCGGTCTGGTCACCAGCCAGCAGCTTCAGACCAGCGAACAGGAATGGCAACAGCTTCTGGAAGATCTGGATCGGCGCAAAGGTCAACTGAGTGACCTGGCCGAGTCGCTGAGCCTTCAGCAGCGCACCCGCAGCCGGCTTGAGCAGGAGCAGACCCAGCTGGAGCGGGAGATTGCCCGACTGGACAGCCGCCGCGAGACCCTGCAGGAAAGTCGCGGCACCGGCGCCCTGCGTGTGCTTCTGGAGGCTGGCCTGGAGGGCATTCACGGCCCTGTGGCCCAGCTGGGCGAGGTGGAGGAGCGCCATCGACTCGCCCTGGAGGTGGCGGCCGGTGGGCGCCTTGGACAGGTGGTGGTTGACGACGACCGGATTGCAGCCCGGGCCATCGAGCTGCTCAAGCAGCGGCGAGCCGGACGGCTGACCTTCCTTCCTCTGAACAGGATCCGCGGCCGCAGCAGCACAACGGCTGCGGCCGCTCTTCAGCGCGGGGGTGGGGGAAACAACGGTGGCTCAGGCCTTGTGGGGAAGGCCGTGGATCTGGTGCGGCACGAACCGGTCTATGCCGACGTGTTCCGTCACGTGTTCGGCGACACGCTCGTGTTTGCCGACCTGACCAGCGCCCGCCGCGAACTCGGCCGCTGCCGGGCGGTGACCCTGGAGGGTGAGCTGCTTGAGAAAAGCGGTGCGATGACGGGCGGAAGCTTTCAACAACGCAGTGGCCAGCTCTGTTTCGGCAGCAGCCAGGAAGGGGATGAGGCCGAACCTCTTCGTCGTCGGTTACTCGAGCTGGGTGAAAGCCTGGTGGCCTGTCGACGCCGAGAGTCGGAACTGGCACGCGAACTGGAGATCCAGCGGCCTGAACGGGAACGCCGACAACAGCGCCTGGCGGCCCTTGAAGCCGAACGCCGGGCGATCCAGAAGGCCCTGGCCCCCCAGCAGCAACGGCAGCAGCTGCTCAGTGAACGACTGACCCAGCTTGCCGGCGAGATGGTGACGGACAGCCGTCGCCAGGCTGAGCTGGAGAATCAGATCGCCCCCCTGCAGAACCAGCTGGAGTCTCTGGAACGCAGCGAGGCCCTGGAGCAGGGCTCCGGGGATGCGGCCCGCTGGCAGAAGCTCCAGCACGAGCTGGAAGCGGCCGATGCAGCCCTGGCTGAAGCCCGCCAACAGCGGGATGGCCTGCTGGCCGCCCGCCGCGAGCGGGCTCTGGCCGGCGAAAGGGTCAGCAGTCAGCTCCAGGCCCTCGCCAACGACGAACAACGGCTGCTGCAGGCGGTTCAGACCCTGGTGGCAGACCGTGCCAGCTGGAAAGAGCGTCAGCTCGCCGAGTCGCAGCAGAGGCAGGCTCTCGAAGCCCGCCAGGCGGAGCTCCAGACCCGCTTCGGGGAGCGGCGGCGGGCCCGCGACAGCGCTGAAGCCCAACTGGCGGCCCAACGCCAGACCCTCCAGCAGCGGCAGTGGGATCTGCAGCGCCTGGGCGAAGAGCTGCAGGCTCTTGCGGAGGAGCAGCGCAGCAGCTCCCGGCGTCTTGAGCAGCTGCAACGTGAGCTGCCGGATCCCCTTCCGGAGCTTCCAGAGGAGGTGAAGGCTGGAGGTCTGGAGGGATTGCAACGCGAACTGCGCAGCCTCCAACAGCGAATGGAGGCCCTGGAACCGGTGAACATGCTGGCCCTTGAGGAGCTGGAACAACTCGAAAAAAGGCTCGAGGAACTCGAGGAGCGGCTCGAGGTGCTCAGCAAGGAGCGAGAAGAGCTCCTGCTGCGGATCGAGACCGTGGCCACGCTCCGACAGGAAGCTTTCATGGAGGCCTTCAACGCAGTGGATGGCCACTTCCGAACGATCTTCGCCGGTCTGTCCGATGGTGAAGGCTTCCTTCAGCTGGAGAACCCCGAATCCCCGCTGGAGGGGGGTCTGACGCTGGTGGCCCATCCGAAGGGAAAGGCTGTCAGAAGGTTGGCGGCCATGAGCGGTGGCGAGAAATCACTCACGGCGCTGAGTTTTCTGTTCGCGCTTCAGCGCTTCCGGCCCTCGCCCTTCTATGCGCTGGATGAGGTGGACAGCTTTCTGGACGGGGTGAACGTGGAGAGGCTGGCCAGCCTGATCGCCTCCCAGGCCGATGATGCCCAGTTCCTGGTTGTGAGTCATCGCAGGCCGATGATCGCGGCAGCCAACCGCACCATCGGCGTGACCCAGGCCCGGGGGGCACACACTCAGGTGGTCGGGCTTCCCCCGACGGCCTGAGCTGACAGCCTGCGTCACAATGATGTGACTGGGCCGCTGGTCGACTTGACCTCCTCCATTCCTCCTTCAGCATCTTCCGGGCAACAGGTGCCCAGCGACAGACTCTGGCTTCGCTCTGAGCTGATGGGCACGCAGGTGATCACCCGCGATACCGGGCGACGACTCGGGGTGGTTGGAGAGGTGGTGGTCGACATCGACCGCCGTGAGGTGGTGGCTCTGGGGCTGCGGGACAATCCCCTGACCCGTTTTCTGCCGGGACTGCCCCGCTGGATGCCGCTCGATCGGATACGCCAGGTGGGTGACGTGATTCTTGTTGATTCTGTCGATTCCCTGGCTGAGGGCTTCAATCCTGATCGCTACAGCAAGGTGATCAATTCCCAGGTCATCACCGAAGCCGGGGAACAACTCGGACGGGTGCTCGGTTTCAGCTTCGATATCGAAACGGGTGATCTCAGCACGCTCGTGATCGGTGCGATCGGGGTGCCACTGCTTGGCGAGGGGGTGCTCAGCACCTGGGAGTTACCCGTGCCTGAGATCGTGAGTTCCGGACCGGATCGGATCATCGTTTACGAAGGTGCCGATCAGAAACTCAAACAGCTGGGCACGGGATTGCTGGAAAAGCTGGGCATCGGTGGCGCCAGCTGGGAACGAGAGGAGCGCGAGCGCTATCGCTCCACCTTGGTTCCTGTGGAAAACCAACTGGCTGCCGGTCAGGCTGTCCCCGGCGAACAACGCCGCATCCAGCCGGCCCGCAATCGGGCCTTTGAACGGGAAGACCAGCTCGAGTATGTGGAGCTGGAGGAACGGCGCCAGCGTGAACCACTCCGCCAGCGCCGCTATCTGGATGAGGACGATGAACCGGACCAGGCCGGGATCAGCGGGCCGGTCGTCAGCGGCCGAGGGCTCGAGGCCCGACCGGCACCGCGGCGGCAAGCCCCTCGCCCCGAACCGGAAGACCGGTACGACGACGATCCCTGGTGAGTTGGGCTCAGGTGAGGCCTGCAGGAGAGCTCACCGCTCCTCAAAACTGAGGGAGGCCGAATTCACGCAGTAGCGCAGACCCGTCGGCCTCGGACCATCCTCGAAAACATGCCCCAGATGGGCATCACAACGGGCGCATCGGATCTCCGTGCGCACCATGCCGTGGCTCGCATCCCGGTGGAAGCTGATGGCCCCCGGCCTGGCTCCCTCCCAGAAACTGGGCCAACCGGAGCCGGAATCGAATTTGGTATCGGAGCTGAACAGCTCGCTGCCGCAACAGACACAGCGGTACAAGCCATCGGCTTTGTGATTCCAGTACGTTCCGGTGAAGGCCCGTTCCGTGCCGCCCTGGCGGGTGACGGCAAACTGTTCGGGGCTCAACTGGCTGCGCCATTCCTGATCGCTCCGCTCGACTCTCTGCGGGCTGGTCTCCATGGGCTCTGCAACGGGAAGCGGCAGGCTAAGGAGAGACAGAGCTGATGAGCGACAGGGCCCTTGAGCAAGAGGGCCCTTGAGCAAGAGGGCTCAGCAGCGACGGGGCCCTTGGGCGGGTGGCCGGGAGCAAAAGCGAGCCGGAGAAAGTCGCCGGAATGATGATGAGAAAAAAGTGCGGATGGCGAGACTTGAACTCGCAAGGCCGAAGCCACACGCCCCTCAAACGTGCGTGTCTACCAATTCCACCACATCCGCATGCGATGCGGAGACCCCTGGTCTCCAGGGGAGGATCATACCCATCGACCGCCCAGGAAGCCGTCGGTGAACGCTGATACAGTCCGCGGATGTCCATCAGCAAGCTGCTGATCGCCAACAGAGGCGAGATCGCTCTGCGAATCCTGCGCAGCTGCCGGGAGCTGGGCATCCCGACAGTGGCGGTTCACAGCACCGTCGACCGGAATGCCCTTCACGTGCAGCTCGCCGATGAGGCGGTCTGCGTCGGCGAGGCCCCCAGCGCCAGGAGTTACCTCAACATTCCCAACATCATCGCCGCCGCCACATCCCGCGGTGCTGATGCCATTCATCCCGGCTATGGGTTTCTGGCCGAGAACGATCGGTTCGCCGAAATCTGCGCCGACCACGGCATCACGTTCGTGGGGCCATCCCCTGAATCGATTCGATCGATGGGGGATAAATCCACCGCGAAAGCGACGATGCAGCGTGTGGGAGTGCCCACCATCCCAGGCAGCGAAGGTCTGATGCGAAGCGTGGCGGAAGCCCGTGCTCTGGCCGATTCCATGGGTTACCCCGTGATGATCAAGGCCACCGCAGGAGGGGGGGGTCGGGGCATGAGGCTGGTGCCGTCAGCGGATCAGCTCGACGCTCTGTTCAAAGCCGCTCAGGGTGAAGCCGAGGCCGCCTTCGGCAATCCAGGGCTCTACATGGAGAAGTTCATCGATCGGCCCAGGCATGTGGAGGTGCAGGTTCTTGCCGACCGCCACGGAAACGTGGTGCATGTGGGAGAACGTGACTGTTCGATCCAGCGGCGTCACCAGAAGCTGCTGGAAGAAGCCCCCAGCGTTGCCATTGACCCTGAGCTGCGTCGCCAGATGGGAGAGGCCGCAGTGGCGGCCGCACGCACAATCGGCTATGAGGGCGCCGGCACTGTGGAGTTCCTGGTTGATCGATCCGGCTCCTTCTACTTCATGGAAATGAACACGAGGATTCAGGTGGAGCATCCGGTCACCGAGATGGTGACCGGCGTCGACCTGATCGCCGAGCAGCTGCGTATCGCCGGAGGTGAGCCGATCTCCTTCCGGCAGGAGCAGATCCAGCTTCAGGGACATGCGATCGAAGTTCGGATCAACGCAGAGGATCCCGGCCAGAACTTCCGCCCTGCCCCAGGAAAGATCACCGGGTGGTTGCCGCCCGGTGGTCCGGGAGTGCGGTTCGACAGCCATGTCTATACCGGCTACGAGATTCCGCCCTTCTATGACTCGTTGATCGGAAAACTGATTGTGTGGGGGCGCGACCGGGAACACGCTCTGAGGCGTCTGAAGCGGGCGCTTTCAGAGTGTGCGGTCACAGGAATTCCCACCACGATTGAATTCCATCTGCAATTGCTGGATCGCCCCGAGTTCCAGAGCGGAAACGTTCACACGAAGTTCGTGGAACAGGAGATGCTGGCCAGCCCAGGTTCCTAGTCGTCAAGCGGCTGGAGGAGATGTCTGCGCCGCCAGCATCAGCTGCGTGAGAATTCCCTGCTGTCCAACAATCAGCTCGCGCACCAGACTGATCAATCCCACCCAGACCACGGGCGTCACATCCACGCCGCCGATCGGTTGGATCCAGCGGCGGGTGTTGGAGAGCAGAGCCTCTGTGGGCCAGCCGATCAACCTCATGGCACCCCGGTTCAGATCCACCTGGGGGTACCAGGTGAGCACGATCCGGAACAGGAACAGCAACGTCCACAGGCCGAGCAGCAGGGCCACCACCTGATGGGTCACAGCCCAGGACCAGGCGGGAAACAGATCCGTCACAAACCTCAAAGCAACAGAGGCCACAGCGTAGGCAGCGAGGCCCTCTGCCTAGGATCTGGCGGCCGCCGATCTGAAGATCGCTCAGCTATGACCCCTTCCCTCGCCAATTTCCTGAGCAGCCTTGTCTGGGGTGCCGTGATCGTGGTGGTGCCCATCACCGTGGCTCTGGTTCTGATCAGTCAGAACGATCGGGTGGACCGCAAGCTCTGAGCTCTCCCCTTCCCGGGCCTCCCTACAGTGGCCGCATGACCCTGAAGGGTGAAAGCCCGGGTGTGACGCAATGGTCAATGCCAGCCTCAACTGGGCCAGCATCGTCGGCATTGTTCTGGCGGTGGGCGGAGCTCTGCTCTACTTCATGCGCAGCTTCAAACCGGCTCTGGCCCGCGATTACGACGTCTTCTTCGCGGCGGTGGGCCTGCTTTGTGGCGGCATCCTCTTTTTCCAGGGCTGGCGCCTCGACCCGATCCTGCAGTTCGGTCAGTTCCTGCTTGCGGGCACAACTGTGTTCTTCGCCTACGAAAGTGTCCGGCTGAGGGGAGTCACCACAGAGCAGGCCAGACGCTCCTCCTTTTTTGAAGACGAGGAGCTCGATCGCCCTTCGAGGCCTCGCATGGGCGGTGGTGCCTGGAGTGAGGATCGCGATCGCTTCGAGGAGCCTCAACCGATCCGACGCCGGATCCGCTCCCGACCGGAGGAGAGCGAATCCGATGATTTCTATCGCCCCCGTGCTCCGGCCAGTCGTGCCGCCATTCCGGAACGGGCCGCCAGCCGACGTCGCCCCCCTGATGACTGGGATCGCGGCCCAGAACCAACAGAGCGTGGCACGGGCGAACCTTCTGGGCGCGAGCGCGATTCGGATCCACGGCGCTATTCCAGCGCAGGCCGTACGGCTGCATCCGAATTCGGTGCCAGGCGCCGTGATCGTGAAGCAGCCAATGAGCCACGTCGAGGTCGTCGACCTCCAGCCGGTGCTCAGGAGGCCATGCCCCGATCAAGCCGTCGCAGCAGCATGGCAGCGGCCGATCTCTCCAGCCCGGGAGTTCCCAAGGGGGCACCGATTCGTTCCAGCCGGCCCCCTGCTCCGGATGTCAGCGATGCTGATTTCTCAGCGGTTTCGCCTGAGTCACCCCGAGCGTCCGGCACAGCGGACTCGCCGACACGCGACAACAGCTCCCGCTTCGACGACTGAACAGGTCGGCCCCCAGCTGGTTCGTGGTTCTGCGTTGGCTGCTGCCATGCTGCTTGAGCGCTCTGCTCAGCGGCTGTGCGTTCTCTGGGATCGGCGGCTATGGCCGCCGTAGCCCTGCTGGTGCCGGGCTTCAGGGGCAGGGCAGCCGCCAGGCTCCTGCTCTGAGCGGAAACGGGACATGGCTGGCTTCCCTGATGGAACGAAACGGGCGTCTCAGCCTGATCCTCCAACAGCAACCCGATGGTCGGATGGTTCCCCTGCGCCGGATCCAGGGCCACGAACCCCACAGCTCGCCGTCACTCAGCTGGAATGGCCGTTACCTGGCGGCACTGGTGCAGCAGGGAAACCAACGGCTGGCCGTGATCGAAGACAGGCTGAGTGGCCGTCTTCACCCTTTGCGCCTGCCCGGCAATCCCATGGCGGTGAAGCTGACCCTGGCCCCCGATGCGCAGCGACTGGCCATCGAACTGATCAGGGATGGACGCAGGCAGGTGCAGATGTTCGATCTCAGCAACATGCTGGAACCCGACAAACCTGCAGGCAGCCGAATCAGCGGAGCCCCGCGATGAGTGTGCGCTCCAGGCTGTTGGCAGCCGTGGCCGTAGGAATCGCAGTCAGCGGCTGCATGGCATCGGCTCCGAGGCCGATGATCGGACTGAACCAACAACTGGAGCGCGCTGGCAGCAACCGTGAACCGGCTCTGAGCGATCGATGGCTGGCGATGATCAGCGGTCGCGGCGGCCGGGAGAGGGTGTTGCTGCTCGACCTGGCTCGACAGCTACCGGTTCCGCTGCCCAACCTCAACCGACCGGACGCTCAACCCCTGAGCGTGGCGGTGGACAATGCCGGAGAGCGTCTGGCCGTGATTCGCCAACTGAATGATCGAACCGAACTGGTGCTGTACAGACGCTCAATCGGCAGCCTGGAGCGGCTGCCGATGCAGCCCCCGGGGGTTCCCAGCCAGGTGAGCCTGCGCGCCGATGGCCGAGAGCTGGCCGTGCAGGTGAGCCGCGATGGGCTTTGGCAGGTGGATCTGATTCGCCTTCCGTGATCAGACCGTCAAGGCACCAGACCGGCCCAATGCAGAAAGGTATCGCCACTCCATAGCTCGATCAACAGAACAGCTGCAAAGCCGAGCATGGCGAAACGACCGTTGATCCGCTCGGCATAGGCGCTCCAGCCGAATGCTGGGATCTGGTCTGTCGTGGCACTCGAAGACAGGTTTGGCTGGGTTGCTTCGTCAGTCACAGCGTTTTCAGAGAGGAAGGCCACCGGAGGCTTCATAGCTGGTCATCGGCAGCAGCTGCCAGCGACCACCACCCTCCAGCCTCAGAACATTCTGATGAAAGGGCATCAGCGTGGGGCGGTGGCCGACGCTGATGAAGGCAAGATCTCGATCAACGAGCATCTGGTAGAGGTGCTTTTCAGTTTTCACATCGAGAGCACTGGTGGCTTCGTCGAGGACTGCAATCCGGGGGGAATTCAGCAGCAAGCGACCGAAAGCGAGGCGCTGCTGTTCCCCGAGGGAGAGAATCCGCGGCCAGTCCTGCTTCACATCGAGATCGGGATAGCGATGAGCGAGCTTCTCCAGACAGACCTGGTCCAGCACGTGGCGAAGCTGCTCGTCGCTGAAGCGATCTTCACTCGAGGGATAGCAGAGTTGCTCCCGCAGTGATCCCAGAAGCATGTAGGGCTTCTGGGGAATGAACAGCAATGCCCCGGTCTCGGGGCGCTCAATCGAGCCGCGTTCCGGGCTCCAGAGTCCGCTCACCATTCGGAGCAGGGAGGTTTTTCCACAGCCGGAGGGCCCCACCACCAGAAGTCGTTCGCCTTCAGAAACCGTGAGGTGAAGATCCTCAATCAGCTTGGCATCGGTGCCCGGAGCGACGAGATCAGCACCTCGCACCACAATGGAATCAGAAACCTGAAACCGACTGGAGAAGGAAGAAGAACGAGCTCGATACTGCTCAACTTTTGACTGGAAACCCTCCAGGCGACTGATGCCGGCCGAAAACTGGGCCAACTCAGTAATATTGTTCACCACAAACATGAGAGAACCTTCGACCATGCTGAAAGCGAACGAAGCTTGTATAAAACGGCCGTAATCAATCTGGCCGCTGAAATAAGCTCCGGCCATTATCAGATAAGGGAAAAAGTTGCCGGCGTATCCAACCGATCGCTGAATGGCGCCGATGATAACCTGCCAGATGATCAGAATGTTGAAGTTTCGTATGGCCTCAGAAAGGCGCCGCAATGTTTCAGACAGCTCGGGTTTCTCGCCTGCGTAAAAAGCAATGGATTCAGCGTTGTCACGAATGTGAACAAGCCCATAACGAAAATCAGCTTCATAACGGAGCTGATCATAATTCACACGGATGAGATTGATGCCTGAGAAGACAAGAATCACAGTGGCCACCAGGGCGTACACAAACAGAGAGAGCGTCAGCACCTGACTGATGCTCCACAGGATGAGTATGTTCAGCGAGAATGTGAGGATGGCGTCAAACACGCCGAGTGTGAAGCCAAGACTTTGCGAGGTAAACGAGCGGGTATCGTCACTGATTCGTTGATCGGGATTGTCAACATCAGTTCCGAGCTCATCATTGGGGTTAAGAACGTAATAGGCCCGGTTGTGCATGTAATCTGCGATCAGGCTGCGAGACAACCACTCACGCCAGATCAACCCGAGCTTCTGCGTGAGATAATATTGAGAGACACGAATAGGAAGGGCGACCAGAAAACAACTGGCATAAACAGTGAGAATCAGGTAGAAGTTATCTTGCTGTTTCGCCACCAGAGCGTTGGTCAGGTCGCGGGCTATGAAGCCGATGCCGGCATTGATTCCATTCACCGCCAGCAGCATGAAAACAATGAGGCCGAGCAGGGTCCAGTGCAGCCAGCGACCGGCCTTGAGCAACTGGCGCATCGAGATGAAGCTCGACAAACCCACAAGGAAGAGAACGCTGAAAGCGATTCCCCACCACGACGACCAGATCGCATCAAGGGTGTTGCCAACCCCAGACAGGTATTTTGTTGTCAGCTCAGGTTGAAGCTGAAGCAGAAGATGGTTGAGTCCTGTAACGACCAGCAGGACAACTCCACCCACGCAGAACATCAGCGCGACCAGCAAACCGGCGAATTGCCAGCCGCTGGCATGCTCCAGGGGAAGGAAAAATGGCTGGGAGAGATGCCTCAGCCTCTCTAACTGATTGCCCCGTGCATGGAATGGACCAGTCTTCTGAGTCGTTGTTGTCATCAGATCATCCTGTCAGATCCTTCATCAACCCGGTGGCCAGGTCATCGAACGCCCGCCCAGCACATGAACATGAAGATGAAAGACGGTCTGACCGGCCTCAGCACCGGAATTGATCACGGTGCGAAACCCCTTCAGGCCCTCCTGGCGCGCCACCCTGGCCGCGACGATCAGCAGATGACCCAGCAGTGACGCCTGACTGTCCTGTGCTTCGGCCAGGCTCACCAGGTGCTCGCGGGGAATCACAAGCAGATGCACCGGAGCCTGGGGAGAAACGTCGCGAAAAGCGATGCAGCTCTCATCGGCATAGACCTGATCACAGGGAATTTCACCGCGCAGAATCCTGCCGAAGATCGTGTCGTTGGTCATCGTGCTCGGGACGGGAGGTGGAACTGCTGAGGCAGTGATCCTTGACTCAGATGTTGGCACGGTGCTGCAGCGGTGCCCTGGTGGGACTGGAAGCGTTGCCGATCACCGTGGAGGTGGCCATCGCTCCCGGGCTGCCGGGGCTGGCAGTGGTGGGTCTGGCGGGAGCGGCCGTGCAGGAGGCACGGGAGCGTGTGCGTTCAGCCCTGCGGCACGCAGGACTGAACGTGCCGCTCACACGGGTTGTGGTGAACCTGGCTCCGGGAGATCTGCGCAAGGAGGGCCCCAGCTTTGATCTGCCGATCGCCCTCGGCATGCTTCAGGCGAGTGGACAACTGGCTCCAGGCGCTCTTGATGGAGTCTGGAGTGTGGGAGAGCTGGGGCTGGACGGCTGGCTCAGACCTGTCCGAGGTGTCCTGTCCCTGGCATTGGCGGCCCGTGCCAACGGTGCCAGAACGTTGCTGGTACCCGAGGCGAACGGGCCTGAGGCCTCCCTGGTGGAAAATCTGGAGATCTGGCCTGCCTCCCAGCTCAGCACTGTGGTGGCACTGCTGCGTGGGGAGGTCCCGCCCCCGCCTCGGCCTTCAACATTGCGCGCTCAGGGTGGGGGCGAACCGTGCCCCGATCTGGCGGATGTCCAGGGCCAGTGGCACGGACGACGTGCTCTGGAAATTGCCGCTGCCGGTGGGCATCACCTCCTGCTCGTCGGACCGCCAGGCAGTGGCAAGACCATGCTGGCCCGCAGGCTGCCGGGGCTGCTACCCCCACTGAGCCGCGAGGAGGCTCTGGAGATCACGGCCATCCAGTCGGTGGCGGGAGTTCTGGAGAACCGTGCGGGCCTGGCACAGCAGCGGCCGTTCCGAAGTCCGCATCACAGTTGCACCGCTGCGGCCCTGATCGGCGGTGGGGCGATACCCCGACCCGGAGAACTGGCACTCGCCCATCGTGGCGTGCTGTTCCTCGATGAGTTGGCCGAGTTCCCGCGTTCCGTTCTTGACCAGCTGCGGCAACCGCTGGAGGAAGGCTGCGTCCGGCTCAGCCGGTCACTTCAGAAAAGTCGGTTTCCCTGTCGCACCACCCTGATTGCTGCCACCAATCCCTGTCCCTGTGGTTGGTACGGTCAACCGGAAGGCTGCTGCCGCTGCGGCGAAGCGACGCGACAACGCTACTGGGGTCGGCTGTCCGGACCTCTGCTGGATCGAATTGATCTGCAGGTGGTGATGCGGCGACTGTCAGCCGGAGAGTTGGCTGACGGCTATCGAGGAAATGGCCGATCCGGGGATCAGCTGGCTGAAGCTTCGATCACGGTTGCAGGCCGGGTGCAGTCGGCCTGGCGACGCCAGATCGAGCGCAACCCTCGGCACTGCAGCAATGCAGTGCTGACCCCGGAGACCCTCAAGAGGACGCTGTCGTGGAGTTCCGAAGCGAAAGACTTCTGGCACGCCGCGATCGAAAGGCGGAAACTCAGCGCCCGATCGGCTGAACGGGTCCTCAGGGTTGCTCTGACCATTCAGGATCTGAAGGGTCAGGAGGCTGTGGGAGTTGAGACGATTGCCGAAGCACTCGGCTACAGATCCTTCGACCGCGTGGATTGAGAAGCAGCAGGAATTCAGCGGCGACGGCGGCGCTGCTGAGCCTTGCGCTTGTACTTCTCCGTGGGGGTCTCGTGGTGGCGAAGACGCTTGAGATCAGCAAAGATCCCTGCCTTGGACACCTGGCGCTTGAAACGGCGCAAGGCCGATTCAATGCCCTCGTTCTCGCCGACGGTGACCTGAGTCATAGATGATCGAAGCTGCTCACAGGATCTCCCAGACTAGCAATTACCTCAGACCTTCCCTTCGGCGGGCTGCTGGCTGGAAACGCCGTCTGAGGGGGAAGACTCCTCGCTGACAACCTGATCCGCTGCGGGTGCATCCACCTCGGCCTGATCCGCAGCGGGCTCAACGGCAGCCGTGGCTCCCGGCCACGTTTCCCGGTAGACATAGACATGACCGAGAGCCCGACCGTCGTAGGCACGACGCTTCAGCTCCCAGCCCGGCTCGAACAGCAGCTGCAGATAACCATTGCCGGATCCACGGGTGCGGGCGATGACCATCTCAGGACCCGCCCCTTCCCTGGTGGGAACGGCCATCAGCAGGTTGTCATCCTCGGATCGGACCACAGACAGCCTGTAGCTGGTGCCCAGATCGCTCTCACCCACCCGGAGCGAATAGCCGTTGGCGTCGATGTAACGGCTGCAGATGCCTGAGAAATCAAAGCTGGCGAGCAGCGGCTCCACAGGTGCAGGCTGAAGGCTGGCGACCGAGAAGCAGGGGCGGGTGCTGCGCACCTGCTCATAGATGTTCAGCTGCGCCTTGGTGCCATCCCCAATCGGGGCCGCCACCACCACGAAATTGGCCTGCTCCAGCGGCAGGGATTGGAACAGGGAGCCCGCGGCCCTGCCCTGAAGCGGTTCCACAGCCAGAGAAGCCCCAACAGCGGCGACGGCGGCAAGACCGAGTTGACGGGAACGCAGACCCTTCATGAACGACATGCGTGGAGAGCTGGCGGCATCGTATGGAGCTCTCGGAGCCTTCACCAGTGGGGTCAGACCGGTTTGTTGATCCGGATCGCCACGATCAGAGCAAAAACGGTGCCGGGCAGGCTGGCAGCAAGGATCCAGCGGGTGGTGGCCAGTCCGAGATCCGGCTCTCCGTAGGCCAGTTCGAACACCGAGCCGGTGGCGGCGATGCCCAGAACGCAGGCGAGGGCGAGAAACAATCCCGCCAGAGGTTTCATCGGCATGTTCGGTCTGTCGTCAGCGGATTGAGCGCACATCGGCGCGATCGAACCCCTGCTCGGTCAGCCCCTCGTTGAGGCTGAGCTCGTCGGTGACCCGATCCACGAACAAAACTCCACTGAGATGGTCCATCTCATGCTGGATGCAACGTGCCAGCAGGCCGTCGGCCTTGATCTTCTGGGGACGACCCAGAGCATCGCGATAGGAGACCTCCACCACAGAGGGGCGCACCACATGGAGGTAGACCCCGGGAATGCTCAGACAGCCTTCTTCGTAGGTGTCGATGGCAGCCCCGAAGGTGGTGATCTCCGGGTTGATCAGAACCAGAGGGACCGCGCTGTCCTTATCGGGCTCAAGGTCGATCACGAGCAGCTGCTTGTGAACTCCCACCTGAGGTGCAGCCAGGCCGATGCCCTTGGCCGAGTACATCGTGCGGAGCATGTCCCTGGCCAGCTCCCGGACCGATTCATCCACCTTGCTGATCCTTCTGGCCGGCTCCCGGAGCACCCTGTCGCCCAGTTTGTGGATCGGAAAGGGAGGTGTCTCGAGCACCACCTTGGGCACCTGAACACCGCGACTGACCTGGGCAGCGGTTCGGGCCATGTGGGCGAAACTACGCGCCAAGAGTTTTCTTAGACAGGTAAATGAAGTTTAGGGCCAGTGCCCGGGAGTTCACGTCTTGACTGGCGGCACCGGCGCGAAGGATCCCCTCTCAGCGGCAGCGGTTGTGGAACGCAGCCCGAGCATCCGGGAACCTCGCCTCGTCGGAGACAGGCTCTACTGGCTGGAGCAACGACCCGACGAAGAAGGCCGTACCACCCTGCTGGTGGCTCCATGGAACGATCCGGTCAGCGCTGAGGAGATCACCCCGGCCCCCTGCAACGTCCGCAGTCGGGTGCACGGATATGGAGGCGGTGCCTTCAGCGTTGCTGCCGGTGATCTGGTTTGGGTGGACGACGCCGATGGCTGCCTGTGGCATCTTCGACTCGATCAGAGCACCGGTCGGCCGGACGGCACGCCACGGAGGCTCTGTGAGGCCGCTCCCCGGGCCTTCGCCGACGGACTCATCGATCCTCTTCACCAGCGCTGGATCGGGGTGATCGAAACCGAGGGCCATGATCAGCTGGCGGCTGTGCCTCTGACCGGTGGGGAACCCGCACAACTCCATCGGCCCAGGGATTTCTGCGGCTATCCGGCCCTGAGCAGCGACGGTCGACGGCTGGCCTGGGTGGAGTGGGAACACCCCCGCATGCCGTGGGAACGAAGCAGCCTCTGGGTGGCCGATGTGAACGCTGCAGGCGGCCTGGATTCCAGGCGCAGGGTGGCTGGCTCCAGGCCGGGTGATGAGGAGGCTCTATCGGTGTTTCAGCCGCTATGGATCGACAGCGACCGACTGGTTGTGGCCAGCGATGCGAGCGGTTACTGGAACCTTCAGCTGTTCGACTGTTCAACGGGACAGTGGCGCGCACTCCTGCCGATGGCGGCCGAGTTCGCCGTTCCCCAGTGGTCGCTGGGGATGCGGTGCGCTGCCTGGGATGGCAGACGGCTGCTGGCGCTGGCCTGCCAGAACGGAATCTGGACCCTGGGCAGGGTTCGGGTTGAGCCCGCGCAGTTGAACCCATCGGGCTGTGCGTGGCAACCGCTGGATGTTCCCTTCGATGATCTGAGCGATCTCACCGCTGAGCACGGGCGGCTGGTGGCGATCGGCAGCAATGCCACCACAGCGCGGGGCCTGCTCTGCCTGGATCTGAGCAGCGGCACCCTCAGACATCAGCCGGTGGCCTCCTGCCCGCTGAAGCCTGAGGCGATCAGCATCCCTGAGGCTGTCTGGTTCGCCGGCCATGGAGGGCGGGCCACCCATGCCTGGTTCTATCCACCTCCCGACGACCCTGATCCCCACGCACCCCTGCTGGTGAAGATCCACAGCGGACCCACCTCGATGGCCCGATGTGGGCTGAACCCGGGGATCCAGTACTGGACCAGCCGCGGCTGGGGCGTGCTGGATGTGAACTACGGGGGGTCCAGCGGCTTCGGACGGCGCTACCGGGAGCGACTTGATGGTCAGTGGGGCGTGGTGGATGTCACCGACTGCGCCGAGGCTGCAAAATCGCTGGTGGCGGCCGGCAGGGCGAGCGTCGATCGGATCGCCATCGAGGGGGGAAGCGCCGGAGGCTTCACCACACTGGCGGCGCTCTGTTTCACCGATGTGTTCCGGGCCGGCGCCAGCCGCTACGGCGTTGCCGATCTGCAGGCCCTCGCCGCGGACACGCACCGCTTCGAAGCCGGCTATCTGGATGGACTGGTGGGTCCCCTCCCCGGGGCGGAGCCTCTCTATGAAGCCCGATCACCGCTGCGGCATGCCGCGAAAATCCGCTGCCCGGTGATCTTCTTTCAGGGGCTCAGGGACAGGGTCGTTTCTCCTGAGCAGACCGATCGGATGGCCGCTGCGCTTCAGGCCAACGGTCTGGCGGTGGAAGTCCACCGCTTCGAAGCCGAGGGTCACGGCTTCCGGGGCCATGCGGCGCAGATGATGGTGCTGGAGCGAACCGAACGTTTCTTCCGCCGCCACCTGAACCTGTGACCCTGCTGCTGGCCTTCGGCGTGCTGATCGTGCTCCTGCTGCTGGGCACGGCTGCCGGCAGGGCGATGGGAACGACGCGCTGGGGGGTGCCGGAAGCCCTGCTGGCCGGTGCGCTCGGCCTGCTGA
This sequence comes from Cyanobacteriota bacterium, assembly GCA_035285465.1. Classification (GTDB taxonomy): domain Bacteria; phylum Cyanobacteriota; class Cyanobacteriia; order PCC-6307; family Cyanobiaceae; genus UBA5018. The sequence goes on along the minus strand of JAYKHC010000108.1, from coordinate 2,666 downwards.
TTGCGCCGGAGGGGCCCCTGCCGCTGCTGCCCGAGGGGGTGATTCAGGTTTGGAGCGAGCTGCCGCTGGTGTTGCTCACGTTGGTTTTCGGAGCCCTGCTGCTGGCCAAACCCCTGCCTCGGATCGGAGCCCTCTGGCGACCGGTGGCCAGCCAGTTGCTCCTGGCGCTCACCCTGGCCTTCGGTCAGTTCCTGGTGGGCGGGCTGGCCGTGTTGCTCGTGCTGCAACCCCTGGTGGGCGCCCCCCCGGTGATGGCCGCCCTGATTGAAGTGGCCTATGAGGGAGGGCATGGCTCCGCGGCAGCGATGGGCCCCAGCTACGCACGGCTGGGACTTGAGAGCGGTGAATCACTCGGGCTGGCCATGGCCACGGTGGGGCTGCTGACGGCGACGGTCGTGGGTGGGCTGGTGGTGGTGCTCGGACGGAGCCGGCGCTGGCTGCTGGCAACCCAGCTCCCGATCATCGCGGCCGCTGATTGTTCAGGCCGCCCGGATCGCCGTGAAGACCACGAAACGCCCTGGAGCCGCATCCTCCAGGGGCTTCAGACCTGGCCGCCCAACCTCGCCCTCACCGGGACAGCCGTGCTTCTCGGCGTGCTGATGCTGAATGGACTGCAGCTGCTGGCAGCGCGGACCGGGGGAGGGTTTGCCCTGGTGATCGAGGGGCTGCCGGCATTCCCCCTGGCGCTGCTGGGCTCCCTGCTGGTCCGCTTCACCCTGGAGCGGAGTGGAATGGCTCGCTGGGTGTCCCAGGCGGTTCAGGTGCGAATCGGGACGCTCGCCGCCGATCTGCTGATCACTGCCGCCACAGCCTGCCTGGATCTGAGGCTTCTGGCGGATCAGTGGTTGCCTCTGGTGGTGCTGGCTCTGGCTGGACTGGCCTGGAACGTCTGTGTGGTGCTTCTGCTGGCTCCACGCATCCTTCCATCCAACTGGTTCGAACGTGGGCTGGTGGAGTTCGGCCAGGCCACCGGTGTGGCCGCCAGCGGTCTGCTGTTGCTGGCGATGGTCGATCCCCAGGATCAGGGCGATGCGCTCACACCCTTCTCGATCAAGCAGCTGTTGCTGCAGCCGCTCATCGCCGGAGGGATCATCACCGTGATGGCACCCCTGGCGATCGATGGCTGGGGACTCAGAACCTGGACAGGGTTCTGCTTCGGCCTGGTGGTTCTGTGGGTGGTTCTGGGGTTATGGCTGGGACGCAGCCATCCAGCTCCGACCCCCAGCTCTCAGTGGCCATAGTTCAGCGCCCGCATCTGGTTCAGGACCCTGGCCATCTCAGCCGGACCGAGCAGGGGTGGCTCCCCCAGCCGGCTGGCCTCGAGATACATCGCAGCCAGGGTCTCCACTTCGATGGCAAGCCGAAGGGCTTCGTCCAGGCTCCGCCCAAGGGTCACCTGGCCGTGATGACCAAGCAGGGAAGCCATCCGACCTTCCAGAGCGGTCAGGGTGAGGCGGGAGAGCTCAGCCGTGCCGAAGAGGGCGTAGGGAGTGCAGCGGATGTCCTCTCCCCCCGCCACCGCCACCATGTAGTGGAAGCTGGGAATTCCCCGGCTGTGACAGGCCAGAGCCGTGGCCCGGATCGAGTGGCAGTGAACAACAGCGTTCACCTCCGGTCGGTTGCGAAGCACATCCGCATGCAACCTCCACTCGGAAGAGGGGCGATGCCGCGCGACCGGCGAATCGACCGAAGGTCGACCGTGAAGATCGAGAGCCACAAGATCATCAGGTCCCATCAGCTCATAGGGCAGAGCGCTGGGAGTGATCAGGAAGCCACCAGGAGTGCGCAGGGAGAGGTTCCCGGAGGTGCCCTGATTGATGCCACTCGCATTCAGGCGCCGGGCCACGGCCAACAGCTCTGCACGCAGGTCCGGGCTCATGGCCTGATCAGCAGCGGAAAGGCCATGTTGCCCCAGTCAGCACCTGGGGGATCCAGCTCGGATCAGGGGCCACCGACTGGGTCACCCGGCAGGCGCCAGGAAGCTGGATAAGGTGCCGTCTTCGGGCGACATCGATGACTGATTCAGACCAGCAGGTGAGGCCGAAGGACCATGGCTGGAGCCAGCTTGAGGCCATCAATGCGGCCAAGGTGCTGACGATCGTGCTGCTGCTCGTTCTGGCAGCCGTGGTCGGGGTGAGGGACATGCGGCAGGTGCTGTATCTCAGCCTGCACATCAGCTACTGCCTGTGGTGGCTGCTGGAGCAGGGACTGTTCCCGGAGCGGAGTCGTCAGCTGTTCTGTGAGCGGGTTGGGCCCGGAGGTTTCGCTGCGGCTCTGCTGTTCATCGGTGTGCTTTACAGCCTCCCGGGACTGCTGGCCTTTCTCAATCCCACTCCGATCTCCGCCGTGGCCGTGGCGATGGCGATTGGATTCTTCAGTTTCGGCAGCCTGATCAATGCCAGTGCCGATGTGCAGAAGATGACCGCCAAAGCGATGGGAGCAGGCCTGGTGAGCGATGGAATCTGGCGGCGCGTGCGGCATGTGAATTATCTGGGAGACCTGCTGCGTTACCTGAGTTTCGCCATGGTGGCCGGCAAGGGATGGGCCTACCTGGTGCCCGGATTCGTGCTGGTGATCTATCTGCAGCGCATCGCCCAGAAAGAAGAGAAGATGGCCGGGAACTATCCCGACTTCGAGGCCTACCAACAACGCAGCGCACGGCTGAT
>JAYKHC010000107.1:0-34775 GCA_035285465.1 Cyanobacteriota bacterium | reverse complement strand
CCTGCTGGCCGAATCACACATCTCGATTCACACCTGGCCCGAGTCGGGCTATGCCGCGGTGGATGTGTTCACCTGCGGCGACCACACCATGCCGGAGCGTGCCTGTGAGCTGCTGGGAGAGGCCCTGCAGGCCAGCAGCCACAAGCTCACCAGCTTCCAGCGCCAGACGCCGGCCGCGATCGGCGCCGCAGAGCGGCTGCCTGCCGTGGAGACGTAGCCTCAGCCGCCGACGCATGTCAGCCCTGAGGCATGCCTGAGCCGGTATTGATCTCTGATTCCGGGATCTCTGATTCCGGAATTTCTGATTCCGAATCCGATCTACCGATGGCTGCTGATCCGCTTCGCAGGGTACTGCGCCATGTCTGTTGCGCCATTCAGTGCAACAGACTGCCCTTGCTCTCCTTGAGATCTTTCCAGATCTTCCGAATTTCGCTGTAAGCCCTTTCCTGGCTGATCTTCCCATTGCTCTGCAGCCCGACGATCAGACCGACTCGATCTGCAAAGGACTCGAGGTTCTGGTGAAATGCCAGTCGCTCCGGCGACCAGTCGTCACCCCGATAGCTCGAATAGCCCTCGAGGGGCGATCGAACCTGCCCATCGCCGTTGCCTGGCTGGAGGGGACGTGAAGCCCCGTCGGGTCCGTCACCGGCCACTGCGACTTCCTGCATTTCAGGTCCATGTTAAGGATGAGAGAACTCCGATGGAAATCTGCGACGGAGGGTCTCATCGCACCCAGTGAACTCCCACCCACCCTTTGATTGACGCCGACGCGAAGCCATGGTCCCGTCGTTTCTGCTGACCGGGGGTCTCTCTAACGGGGAATGGGCGATCCGGCTCCTGGGCCGACACAGTGAGAATCTGAGCACCCTTCAGGAGGTTGTGCTCAGAGACAGCGACCCTGAAGCGCTGCATCGCCTGCGGGTGAGCCTGCGTCGGTTGCGTACGACGGTGCAACAGTTCAGCCCGGCTCTGATCCTTCCACCGGCGGTTCGTGATCCATGTCTGGCCCGCTCGCTGAGGCGGTTGGGAAAGGCTCGCGACCTCGATGTGCTGCGTAAACGCCTGGAGCATGAGCTGATCCCAGGCCTGCCGGAGACCGAGCAGCGCCATCTGAAACCGCTGCTGCGCCGGCTGAGGCGAACGCGGCGTGCGGCGGGTGAGCGGCTGCAGGAACGGCTGCGCAGCCGCAGCCATCGCGAATGCATCACGCAGTTGCAGGAATGGATCCAGCAGCCCCGGCTGACGGCCTTTGGGAGCGAACCGCTGCAGAGCTGGCGGCATGAATGGCTGCTGCCTACAGCGTTGCAGCTGGCCATGCACCCGGGTTGGTGGAGCCAGGACCCCATCAAGGACGCGATGACACTCCATCAGCTTCGAAGGCGGATCAGACAGCTGCGCTACGAATTTGAGAACCTGCGCAACCTCCATGACCGGAAACTGGCAGCCAGGATTGATCAGCTCAGCAGCCTCCAGGATCTGCTGGGCCAGCTTCATGATCTGGAGGTGCTCGCCCGGATGCTGGATCAAGGCAGCGCAAAAGGCCCCGGGGAGGATCTCCCGACCCTGAGACTCACCCTCAATCAACACCGAGACCAGCTCTGGAGTGCCTGGTGCAACCAGTCCGAGCCACTACGAAGCCGCAAGGCCAGGACGTCACAGCGGCAGGCGCTGAACAGAATCGCCGAGCGCCGAGGCTTCCTGAAGATGTGCTCTGCGATACCCGGGCCCGTGTCGAGTGGACTGGTGGCGAACTTGTGTGATCACTAGGTTGCGCGAGCTACAGCTGCAATCTGCAGCGTAGTTTCAACAATCGGTGTGAGGACCCGATGAAACTTTTTCAGCAATTGCTGCTGGCGCCTGCCGCCCTTGGCCTGCTGGCTCCCGTGGCCGCCAGCGCCAACGGCTACGACATGGCGTCCAGCACCAACGCCATCAACACCTACACGCAGCAACAGGATCTTGATCGCTTTCGCGCCTGGGAATCCCAGAACCAGGTCACCAGTGTCAACCAGTTCGCTGATGTGATGCCCACCGACTGGGCCTACCAGGCCCTGAGCAACCTGGTTGAACGCTACGGCTGTGTGGCTGGCTACCCCAACGGCACGTTCGGTGGCGGCAAGGCCATGTCCCGGTATGAAGCCGCTGCTCTGCTGAATGCCTGCCTGGATCGCGTTACCGAAACCACGGAAGAACTGCAGCGGCTGCTGAATGATTTCCAGAAGGAACTCGCCGTGATCCGCGGCCGCGTGGATGGCCTGGAGGCCAAGGTTGGTCAACTGGAAGCCACCCAGTTCTCCACCACCACCAAGCTGCGGGGGGAAGCAAGCTTCATCATCGGGGGGGTTGACAACTGGAAGTCAAGCGCAACGACAAATGCCAATTCAACCACGTTCAACTACGACGTTCGACTGAGCTTTGATACCAGTTTCAGCGGCAAGGATCTGCTGCGTACCCGGTTGCGCTCTGGCAACTTTTCGAGTGATCCGTTCGGCTCCAGCGGCAACGCCTTCAAGCTGGACAAAGCCGAATCCGGTAATGGCACCGTCGCGATCGATCGCCTCTTCTACACCTTTCCTGTTGGCAACGAGGTCAAGCTGACGGTTGGTGCGCTGGTGCGCAACACCGAAATGGTGTCTTTCGTGCCGACAGCATACAAGTCAAGCATTCTTGACTTCTTCAACCTGGCAGGCTCCACAGGCACTTACAACAAGGCCACCGGCGCCGGTGCAGGCTTCTCCTGGAAGCAGAAGGTGAAGAAGGGATCTCCTTTTGCTTCCTTTGATCTCAACTGGGTTTCCCAGAATGGCTATGCTGATTCATCCATCGGAGCCTTCTCCTCGGCCGGTGGTCAGAACATTCTGGCCCAGCTGGGTGTGAAGGGTCAGAACTGGGGAACAGCCGTTGCCTACCGTTATGGATCGGAACGTGCCCAACTCCGCGACCCGAACACGGGCTCAGGCCCGCGCACATTGAACGCTGGTCAGTCCAGCAACAGTGTTTCCTTGGCGGGTTACTGGCAGCCTATGAAAGCCGGCTGGGTTCCCTCGATTTCGGCTGGTTTCAGTTACACGGGCTACACCAATCCAGTGCTGAGCGCAACCCGAGGAAGCTCGGAAGGAAACGGCAGCATCTGGTCATGGATGACCGGTCTGAAGTGGGACAATGTGTTCATGAAGGGCAACAGCGCGGGCTTTGCTCTTGGCATGCCGCTGTTTGTGGAAGGCTCATCGGGCATGATGTACGAAGTCTTCTACAAGTACAAGGTCAGCGACAACATCACGGTGACCCCATCCTTGTTCTGGATTTCAAACAGTTACAACGATAGCAACAACGGCTCCAGCTCCTTTGGAGGGGTTATTCAAACCACCTTCAAATTCTGAGTCTTCGGTGCTGGCGCCTCCCCTTCCGGCCGGCATCCACCTTCACCACCCTGCTTTCTCACACACAGCTCAGGCTCTCCTTTCGGGGGGAGCTTTTTTGTTGCCAATGGTTTGTTGCCAATGGGGTGTTCCATGGAGCCAGAGTTCAACTCTGAATGATTGAGCTGGAGGCTTTCATGAAAAATTATGGCCTCCTTAACCACTCCATAAAGACTTGTTGGTGGTTTTCTTGCTACTAAAAGATGGCCCTTAAATCTTCATCCATGACCTTCGCCAAGAAGGCCTTTGTCTACGGCACGTTAGCTGCGATCACAGCAGGTACAGCCGCCTCTGCTCAGAGCACGCTCAACGGTGCCGGTGCTTCCTTCCCCGCGCCGTTCTATCAGCGTGCGTTTTCAGGCCTGGCACAGCAGGGTGTGCGCGTGAACTATCAGTCGGTGGGCTCCGGCGCTGGTGTGCGTCAGTTTCTGGCCGGCTCCGTCGACTTCGGAGCCTCCGACGAGCCGATGAAGGCTGCTGATTACTCCAAGGGCGCTGCAGGCAAGCGCGGCGTGGTGCAGATTCCTGCCGTGGGCGGCACCATCGCCATCGCTTACAACAAGCCTGACTGTAAAAATCTGCGCCTCACCCAGAACCAGGCTGTGGACATCTTCCTCGGCAAGATCAGAAGCTGGGATCAGCTCAAGTGCGGCAAAGGCAAGCTCACTGTGGTCCATCGATCGGATGGTTCGGGCACCACGTTCGCCTTCACCAATTCCCTCAGTGCTTTTTCCCCCGAATGGACAAGCAAGGTGGGCAAAGGCAAGAGCGTCAATTGGCCCGTGGGTGTGGGAGGCAAGGGTAACGAAGGTGTGGCGGGCGTGATCCAGAACACTCCCGGCGCCATCGGCTATCTCAACCAGAGCTATGTGCGCGGCAAGATCAGGGCTGCTGCACTTCAGAACCGTTCCGGCAAGTTTGTGATGCCCACCCTCAAGGGCGGAGCCGCCGCGCTGAACAACATCAGGCTCGATGCGAATCTGGCCGGCACGGATCCCAATCCATCCGGAGCAGACAGCTACCCCATCTCAACGCTCACCTGGATCCTGGCCTATCGCGACGGCAACGGTTCCAAGGCCGGCACCATCCGAAAGGCCATGCTGTTTCTGCTCGGCCCTGCTCAGAATCAGGCCGATGAGCTGGGCTATGTCCCCCTCAAGGGCAGCATCCTCCGACAGGCCAAGGCTGCTGTGGGCAAGATCGGCTCCTGATCCGGCCGGGTCCGCGCTGCGAACAGGGGGGCCTCCGGCCCCCTTTTTCATGGCCAGCTGAGCCGCCGGCACACCGCCACCACACCAGCCGCAGGTGTCATCCCCGGGAAACCATAACCAGCTCTTAAACCTTTCTCTACCGGCTCTTCTCCCGGGTGCGATTTCCGGCCCATAACGTCCAGCCAGTCCCCCATAGGGCTTCCATGGTGTTCAGCCCCGCCACGAACCCTGGCTCCGGTGAAGCGTTCCGAGCGCTGCTCGAGGCCAGTTACGAAAAGCGCCATCTCGTTCAGCTTCCCGTCGGCAGCTCGGTTCCGCTGCTTCGGAAAAGCGTCTGGCTGGTGGTGAGGGGGATGGTGAAGCTCTCCGCTCTCTCCATCCATGGCGATGAGATGCTGCTGGGCCTGGCAGGGCCCAACGAACCCTTCGGAGATCCCCTCTCCCATGTGGAGGCCTATGCCGCCACCAGCCTCTGCGACAGCGATCTGCTCTGCCTGAGCTGCGATGAGATCAGCCGTGAACCGCATCTCACGATGGCGCTTCTGCAGGGCCTTGCGGCTCGCTACCGCCAGAGTGAGGCGCTGCTGGCCCTGCTGGGATTGCGGAGGGTGGAAGATCGCGTGCGTGGCTTTCTGGAACTTCTGGCTCATGACTATGGCCAACCCTGTGATCAGGGCCTGAGGCTGAGCGTGCGACTGACCCATCAGGACATCGCCTCGGCCCTGAGCACCACCCGCGTCACCGTGACGCGGGTGGTGGGCGCCCTTCGCGAGGAGGGCTGGCTGCAGATTGATGCTTCCCGACGCCTTGTGGTCTGCCACCTGCCGGCACCCCATGGCGGCAGAAACCGCTGACGACCCATCCGGACTGAAACAATGGGGAGATGAAGCTGACTCTCCTGGTCGTCGAGGACGACGAGACGATTCGTGAGACCATCCGCGACGCCCTGGAACTCGAGGGTTTTGCCGTAACGGCCTGCAGCAACGGTCGAGATGCTCTTCAGATCCTTCAGAGGTCACCGCAAGGGGAGGGTTTCGCTCTTGTCGTGCTCGACCTGATGTTGCCGGGGCTTGATGGGCTGGACGTCTGCCGAAAGCTTCGTCAGGCTCAGAACAACACTCCGATTCTGGTGGTGAGCGCCCGCGACAGCGAGACCGATCGTGTTCTGGGACTGGAAGTGGGTGCTGACGATTACCTTGTGAAACCCTTCGGCATGCGGGAGCTGGTGGCGCGATGTCGTGCGCTGTTGCGCCGCAGCGGCAACCAGCACAGCCCCGGCAAGGTGCTGCAGCATGCCAACCTTCATCTTTACCCCGAGGAATGCCGGGTCAGTCGCGACGGTATCGACGTCAACCTTTCTCCCAAGGAGTATCGCCTGCTGGAGCTGTTCATGCAGTTCCCACGTCGGGTCTGGAGCCGGGACAAACTGCTGGAACATGTCTGGGGGCATGACTACTTCGGTGACAGCAAGACGGTGGACGTTCACATCCGCTGGTTGCGCGAAAAGCTCGAAGAGAACCCATCGGCCCCCCAGCACCTGATCACGGTGCGAGGCTTCGGCTACCGCTTCGGCTGAGTCGATGGGGCTCCGATTCTTGGCCAGGCTCGGAGTCCGGCGTGAGCATGGCCTCTCCACCCGGCAGCTTCTGCAATGGCTGGATGGCGCTTCCCCAGGCTGGGTGGTGCTGGACCGTCGCGGCAGGGTCAGCCATCTCAACCCCCGGGCCGAGCGGCTGCTGAATCTCAACATCGGACGGCTGTTACAGGGACGCAGTTTTGAGACTCTCTGCCCGGATCCCGTGCTGCAGGCCACCATTCGGGGCGCCCGCAGACTGGATCGGCCCCAGCGGCTCGAGTGGTGCTGGGGGGGAGAGGAGATCGACGTGCTGGCCATGCCAGGACAGAACGGCTGGCTGGCTCTGCAGCTTCAGACCCGTCGCACTCTGGAGGCTCAGCTGCAGCAGCAGGAGCGCTGGGTGGGTGACGTGGCCCATGAGCTCAAGACCCCGCTCACGGCCTTGCTGCTGGTGGGTGACAGCCTCGCCGCTCAGGTGAATGATGGCAATGCCAGGTTGGTGGAGCGTCTGCAACGGGAACTGCTTCGACTCCAGGAGCTGGTGGTCGACCTGCTGGAGCTCTCCCGACTGGAGAACAGCCTTCCCGGCCGAGGCCTACAGCTGGCGACCATCGAAATCAGGACTCTTGTGGAGCAGGTCTGGACCGGCCTGCGCCCCCTGGCCGACCAACATCGGGTGACTCTCCGGCTCGAGGCCGCTTCCGAGCTGGAGTTGCGCGGTGATCAGCCGCGGCTTCATCGGGCCATGCTCAACCTTCTGGACAACGGACTGCGCTACAGCCCCGAAGGCGCCGAACTTCACGTGCAGGTCACCAGCCGATCCGGCTGGTGCCGGATCGGGGTGAGGGATCGGGGCCCCGGATTCAGTGAACAGGATCTGGAACACATGTTTGAACGCTTCTGGCGTGGCGACCCAGCCCGGGTCAAGCATCCGCGCACAGGCAGCGGGCTCGGGTTGTCGATTGCTCAGCAGATCGTGGCCAGCCACGGGGGCCGAATCCAGGCGGGGAACCACCCGGAGGGAGGAGCGCTGATCGAAATGATCCTGCCCGGGGCCGGTTCTCTGAGCAGCCTGGATCCTGCCTGAGCAGCCTGACCCTGAGGGTCAGAAGGCTCCCTCCAGCGCTTCGATCACCCCATCCCGCACCAGCACGGCCGCCTGCAGCTTCTCCACCAGGTTGTCACCCACGCCCACGTCGCAGAAACTCTCCAGCTGGCCCTGCTCAACAATCTGCTCCATCTCGAGCTCGCGCACCTGACGCTGCTGATCCAGCAACTGGCGCTTCTGCTCTTCCAGCTCAACCCGCTTGGCAGCCACCTGTTCCTGCACCGAAGCCACCTGCTCCTGAACGCGCGGATCCAGGGGGTTGGCGCTCTGGCTGCGGATGGCTCCGATCAGTTGCTGGCCCTCCTGTTCGAGCTGGGCCAGCTGGGAATCGCTGTTGCTGAGGGCGTTGCTCAGTTCGCGTTCCGCATCCTCCTTCCAGCGGGGCGTCACCACAGCCCGCACCGTGACCGTGCGCTTGATCGTGAAGGTGCCGTTGGACATGAACAGATGATGGGGCTCTTCAGGCTGACAGGCCGGCGGCGGCCGGGCAAGCACCCCGGGTGTGGGGCTCCGTCAGCGCCCCCGGTAGATCGCCTCGATCCGGGCAGCATCCCGGTCGGCGATCCGATCCCGGCGTTGCTTGAGGGTCTGAGTGAGCAGTCCGTTGTCGATGGTGAACGGTTCCACCAGCGCCACGCCCGCCAGGCGCTCTTCCCCACGGGCACCGGCCCGTGCCGCCAGCCGGCGGTTGAGTTGACTGACCACGGCTTTCAGCAAGGGGAGTTCGGCCCCGCCCGGCTTCCCGCCATCGGGAAGGGAGGAAGGCATCGTGAGATTGAGCTGGCGGGCCAGCTCCTGCAGCGCGTCCAGCCGCGGAACCACCAGGGCTCCCAGCGACTTGCGGTCCTGCCCAACAAGCATCACCTGCTCCACGAGGTCACAGGCCACGAGGCAGTCCTCCAGCGGCCCCGGCTCGATGTTCTCACCACTGCTCAGCACCAGGGTGTCCTTGACCCGTCCTGTGAGCACCAGCGATCCATCCGCCAGCAAGGCACCGAGATCACCGGTGTCGAACCAACCATCGGCGTCGAACACCCTGGCGCTGGCCTCCGGCTTGTTCAGGTAACCCGTCATCACCTGAGGGCCGCGGGCCAGCACCAGGCCCTGCTGGCCGATCGCCAGAGGCGTGCGGCTCGTCGGATCCACGATCCTGATCGCCGTCTCCGGGAGGGGCTGTCCGGCGCTGCCGCGACGGTTGACCCAGCGACGTCGGCAGGTGAGCACCGGGCTGGTTTCGGTGAGGCCGTAACCCACCAGCAACTCGATGCCGATCGCTTCAAAAAAACTGTCCACATGCAGAGCCAGGGCGCCACCACCGCTGATGGCCGTGCGCAGCGCTCCCCCCACCAGCTGCTGGCGAACCTTCGGCCAGAGCAGGGCGGCAGCCAGACCATGCAGGGGCCAGCTGATGGCCGTCTTCAGCACCGCGATCAGGCGAGAAGCCCACGGTTCCGCCGTCAGGGTGAGATCGAGGGCCTGTCGCCGGCAGCTTCCGTAGCGCCGGCTGTGGGCCAGGGCGGCCCTGAGCAGGCGGCGACGCGGCGCTGACATGGCGGCCAGGGCATCGTCAAAGCCTGATAACAGTGCCTCCCACAGCCTGGGCACGCTGATCAGATAGTGCGGACGCACCGTTTGAAGATCGCTGCGAAGCTGCTTCAGCGTGGTGTACGTCTGCCGACAGCCGCAGGAGAACAGAAAGTATTCGGCTGCACGTTCGTACGCATGCCAGATCGGCAGCACGCTCAGCACCCGATCCCCGGGTGTGGGCTGCACGGCAACCCCCAGGGTTTGCAGCTGATGCAGCAGGTTGGCATGGCTGAGGGGAACGCCCTTGGGTGCGCCCGTGGTGCCTGAGGTGTACAGGATGGTGGCTGTACGGGCCGGATCGCCCGGCGCGGGCGGCTGGGCAGCCGTGGCTTTCAGCGCCGCCTGGCCCCGTTCCATCAGGTCGCTCCAGCGGAGCGTGGAGACCCCCGGAACCTCCGGATCCGGTTCCCCCTCGAGCAGCACCACGAAACGCAGCGGTGCCCGCGGCGTGGTGGTCAGGTTCAGTTTCGACAGCAGGGCCGCCGACTCCACCACAAGCCCGATGGCGCCGCAATCGCCCAGGATGTAGCGAAGCTCCTCCACCGGCGCGCTGCTGCCTCGCACGGCATCGATGGCCCCGCAGCGCATCAGACCCTGGTCGGCCTGCAGCCAGCGCGGGCCGTTCTCCGCGAACAGGGCCACCACATCACCAGCACGCACGCCGAGGGCGGCGAATCCAGCAGCTGCCTGCTCGATGCGCTGGTGCAGCTGCCGGTAGCTCAGGGAAACCGGCGGGTGAACGTGGGGGGCCTCCAGAGCCACCCGATCACCATGCAGCTCTGACAGCCTTTCCCAGAGCTGCTCAAGACCCCTGAGCTGGCTCCAGTCCGTTTGTCCCGCCAGGGCCCTGCGCTCCCGCGCGCCGGCTCTCCAGTGGATCTCGGCAGTGGAGGCAGCAGACACGGCGGCGGCTGACGGATGCCGCCAATGCTTACCACTCCTGAGGCGTGTCCTGAAGCAGCGGCGGGCGCAGCTGAAGCGAGAAGCGCTCTGCAAAGGCTTCCAGCAGGGCCGGCGCCACAGCTTCCGCGGTGAGATCGGCCCGCCAGTCAGCAAGGCGCCCCACCGGACGGTCCGTGATGCCGCAGGGGACCACCTGGGAAAACCCTCCGAGGTTGCAGTTCACATTGAGAGCCAATCCGTGCTGGGTGATCCAGCGCCGTGCTCCCACCCCGATCGCCGCCAGCTTGCGGCCTTCCAGCCACACTCCAGTGAGGCCATCGAGGCGACCAGCCCGCAGTCCATAGAGGCCGATCAGATCGATCACCACCTGTTCCAGATCACGCAGATAAACGTGAAGATCTGTTCCGTGGCGCTGGAGGTTCAGAACGGGATAGAGCACCAGCTGTCCCGGGCAGTGATGGGTCACCTCCCCGCCGCGATCGACGCGATAGGTGGGCAGCGGCGGGTTGTTCAGATCAAAGTGAAGATGGGCAGGGTCCGCACCGCGGCCCAGGGTGTAGCAGGGCTCATGTTGGAGCAGAACCACCGCGTCCGGCCCGGCTGGATGGACCAACAACCGCGACTGGAGCCGCTGCTGCAGCTGCCAGCCCCGCTGGAAGGCCAGTGGCGGCCCGCCACTGCGATCGAAAAGGATTGCATCGAGCCTGGGAGCCATCGCCAAGCGCTCCTAGCGTTGGGGAGCCAGAGCACCGGAGGCGGTTGCCATTTGATGAAACTCCTCATTCATGGTCGCAATCTTGAAGTGACCCCGGCCATCCGCGATTACACAGAAACCAAGCTCACCCGAGCGATCAGCCACTTTGAGGGCCTGGTGAAGGAGGCCGATGTCCACCTTTCGGTGGCGAGGAATCCCCGGGTGCCCCAGCAGATCGCCGAAGTGACCATGTTCGCCAACGGCACGGTGATCCGCGCCCAGGAGAGGAGTGAGAACCTTTACGCCAGCATCGACCTGGTGGCCAGCAAGCTCAGCCGGCAGCTGAACCGATACAAAGAGCGCCTGCAGCATGCCAGCCAGGGACCGGTGCATCGCTCAGCCCGCGATGAGGAAGCAGGCGCCGCCACCCTGCCGCCGCCTGGCGCCACCCTCACCGATGGAAAGGAAGCCGAGCTGCCGAGTCGGGGCGTGCGTCGCAAATATTTCGCCATGCCGGCGATGAGCCTCGATCAGGCCCTTCACCAGCTCGAGCTGATCGACCACGACTTCTACCTGTTCCGCGACGTCGAGACCAACCAGCTGCAGGTGGTCTACCGGCGTAATCACGGTGGCTTCGGGGTGATCCAGGCAAAGGAGTGACCGGAACAGCAACCCGAGATCGCCCCGATCTGGCCCCGCTGATCGAACATGCCCTGCTGGATCCACATCAGGGCCGGCAGGCCATCGTGCGCTGCTGCGAGGAGGCACGTCACTTCGGCTTTGCCGGAGTCTGCATCGCGTCCCGATGGGCGGCCATGGCCCGCGGGCAACTCCCCCTGCAGGGCAGCGGTAAGGGGGTGTCCCCCAGGCTGATCACGGTGGTGGGCTTCCCCTTCGGAGCGGTTCCCCCCTCTGTCAAGAGGATGGAAGCGGAGCAGGCCGCCGCTGCCGGGGCTGATGAGCTGGATGTGGTGCCGGATTTCGGAGCCCTTGCCGATGGTGATGGCGATGCCGTGATGGCTGATCTGGCCCCGGTCTGTGAACTGGGTGTTCCCGTGAAGGTGATTGTGGAGATCGGGCGGCTTGATGACGCCGCCCTGGCCCTGCTCGTGGAGGTCTGCATCGATGCCGGTGCCCGTTTCCTGAAAACCGGCAGCGGCTTCGGGCCAGCCGCCCGCGCCGATCAGGTGAGCCAGTTGAAACAGCTGGCCAGGGGGAGGGTCGCCATCAAGGCCGCCGGAGGAATCGACAGCCTGGAGCGGGCCCTGGCCCTGGTGGAGGCTGGAGCCGACCGGCTGGGTACCAGCCGTGGCGTCCAGCTGATCCAGGCCCTGCGCGCCGGTGCCTGAGCGTCGCCTGGAAGCACTGGTGCTCAGTTCCAGACCCCTTGGGGAAACAGACCGTCTGCTCACCGTGCTCAGCGACGCAGAGGGGATCACCCGCCTGGCGGTGCCCGGTGGCCGCCGACCCCGCAGCAGCCTGGCCGCAGCCGTGCCCCTCGCCCATCTGAGTCTCCAGGTGGGGGGGAGGGACGGCAGCCTGGCGAGAGTCCGTCAACTCTGCGTTCAGCGCAGCCATTCCCAGCTGGGTGAGCGGCTGGAAACCCTGGCTGCGGCTCAGCTGCTTGGGGAGCTGGCCCTGGCCGTGGTGCCGTCGGGCGAACCCGTGGCGGGGCTTCTGGCCGATCTGCTGATGCAACTGGGTCGACTGGATGAGCTGGTCCGGAACCATGGCCCCACCGACGAAGCCCTGGCCATCGGCGTGCAGGGATCGGTGCATCAGCTGGCTCTCGGGGGCTATGCACTTCCCCTGGCCCAGTGCGCCCGAAGCGGCGTGCGGCTCGAGCCGCCCATCGGCGACTGGGACTGGCGCTGCAGCCTGATGCCCAGCGAGGGGTTGGTGATCGGCTCGCTGGCGGGCAGCCGCATGGTGCTCAATGCGTCTGAGCTGGCCCTGCTGCAACGACTGCTTCGGCCAAGCCTGCCGCGCCGCCGTGATGGTGAGCTGCTGGGCCCCCAGCGGGTGTGGCTGCGTCTGCTGGATCTGGTGGAGACCTGGTGCCGGGAACATCTGGGCCGAAGCCCAAGAGCGGCAGCGTTACTCCGGGTGAGCTGCGGGACTCGGGCATCATGGCCAGTCGACCGAGCAGCTTCCGGGCCTTGACCAGCAGCGGGCTTCAGCCGGAGCGTCGGACCGGCCTTCTTTCCGTTCTCGCCCTGCGCGACTTCCGCCGGTTGTGGATCGGCCAGATCTTCTCCCAGCTGGCGGACAAGTTCTACATCGTGCTGATGGTGTACCTCATCGCCCAGACCTGGGTCACCTCCATCCCGGCGGATAATCCGGCCCTGGCCGAGGCTGCGACGGCGATGCGGCTGGAGGTCCCCGAGAACCGGGCCCAGATGATCACATGGCTGGCCACGGGCATCTATGTGGCCAACACCATCCCGGCCATGGTGCTTGGGACCCTGGCCGGGGTATGGGCCGATCGCTGGCCCAAGCGCGCTGTGATGGTGGCCTCCAATGGGCTGAGAGCCACGCTGGTTCTGCTGGCACCGCTCTGTCTGCTCGATGGGCCCACCTGGCTGGGCCTGAGCTGGGGGTACTGGGGGCTGGTCGCGATGACCGTTCTGGAGTCGGTGCTCACCCAGTTTTTCGCACCGGCGGAACAGGCTGCGATTCCGATGCTGGTTCCAGCGCATCAGCTGCTGGCGGCGAATTCGCTCTATCAGGCCACCAGCATGGCCGCCACAATCGTGGGCTTCGCCCTGGGCGACCCGATGCTGCGACTGCTGCAGGGAGCGTTGCTGGCGATCGGCATCCGAGGGGGCGAATTCCTGCTGCTCCCCCTCTGCTACGGCCTTGCCGCGGTGGCGCTGAGCACGATCAGGATGCGCGAGCCCCCCAGACGCTCAACCGGCTCGACAGTCTGGTCCGAGATCGGTGAGGGCCTGCAGGTTCTGCATCAGCGCCCCTCCGTCAGAGGGGCCCTGATGCAACTCGTGTTGCTGTACAGCCTTCTGGCCGCTCTTTACGTGCTGGCGATCAGCCTGGCCTCGGCGATCAAGGTTCTCGGTCCAACCCAGTTCGGAACGCTGCTGGCCATGAGCGGCGTCGGCCTGGCGATCGGTGCCCTGGCGGTC
Source organism: Cyanobacteriota bacterium (assembly GCA_035285465.1). GTDB lineage: Bacteria > Cyanobacteriota > Cyanobacteriia > PCC-6307 > Cyanobiaceae > UBA5018. Next base: position 21,137 of record JAYKHC010000107.1, on the reverse strand, counting down.
GCTCAGCTTGGCCAGGGCTTCAGCCGCCGCACCCTCGCCACGACGGGCCTGGGCAGCATCGCCTGGGCTCTGGTGATGCTGGCACAGCTGCGTGGAAGCCTGCTGTTCACCCTGCTTCTGTGCGGGGTGCTCGGGGTGGGCGCCGCCCTGCTGGCCATACCCGCCCAGACCACCATCCAGGAAGACACACCCGAAGGCCAGCGGGGCAAGGTCTTCGGTCTGCAGAACAACCTGATCAACATCGCCTTGAGCCTGCCGCTGGTGCTGGCCGGCGCGGTCGTGAGCCGTTACGGATTGCAGCCGGTGCTCTGGGGGCTGGCCGGCATCGCCCTGCTGGCGGCTCTGGCAGGCAGGCCATGGAAGCGCTGTTAGCGTGATCCACATGGAAACACTGGGGATGGCCTGGTGACCCACATCGCCTGGCTCGGGAAGAAGTCACCTTTCTGCGGGAACGTCACCTACGGACTCACCACCACGCACGCCCTGCGCCAACGCAACCACCTCGTCAGTTTCATCCACTTCGACACACCAGCGGCAACTCTGACGCGGCCGTTCGGTGAGGCTGCCGATCGCAGTGCTCAGCGTGCTGCCGGAACCCGGGCGGCACTCAGCGACTCAGAGGCCAGGCAGGAGGTCACCCTTCCTTATCTGGTCAGGAGCCAGGTGTACACGATTCCCTCTCCTGGCGCCCAGAGGGAGCTGAGAGAGTCGCTTGAACGGCTGAAGCCGGATGTGGTGCATGCCAGCCTCACGCTGTCACCGCTTGATTTCAGGCTTCCCGACCTCTGCCAGCAGCTCTCGCTGCCCCTGGTGGCCACGTTTCATCCGCCCTTCGATGCCGGCCTGCGCAACCTGACCGCCGGCACTCAGCAACTGAGCTATCAGCTCTACGCGCCATCGCTGGCGCGCTTTGACCGGGTGATCGTCTTCTCAGGGCTGCAGGCAGACGTGTTGAGGCGACTTGGAGTTCCTGAGCAGCGGCTCAGCGTGATTCCCAATGGTGTGGACACCGACCTCTGGCAGCCGCCCCCCCTCACCGAGAGCGGGAACGGCCAGTCCAGTCAGGAGCTGGCCGAGCTGCGGGAACGCTTCCACGGCCGCCGGGTGTTTCTCTACATGGGCCGGGTGGCCACCGAAAAGAATCTGGAGGCTCTGCTCAAGGCCTGGCGGCTGGTGAGGCCGAGCGGCTGCGTGCTGGTGGTGGTGGGCGATGGACCTCTGCGAGCCCCCTTGCAGCAGGCTGTGGAAGAGGAAGCGGATGTGGTGTGGTGGGGCTTCGAGCCGCGTCTGGAGATGCGGGTTGCGTTTCAGCAGCTTGCGGAAGTGTTTCTGCTGCCCTCCCTGGTGGAAGGCCTCAGCCTGGCCCTGCTGGAGGCGATGGCTGCAGGCACGGCCTGCGTGGCGACGGACGCCGGCGCCGACGGGGAAGTGCTGGGCGGGGGAGCGGGGATTGTGATCAGCACTCAGGGGGTGACCACTCAGCTGCGCACGTTGCTGCCGGTGCTGCGGGATCAGCCCCTGCTGACCGCGGAGCTGGGTCGGCGCGCCCGACAGAGAGCTCTGGAGCGCTACACCCTGAGCGGTTCCATCGATGCACTCGAAGCGCTGTACGCCGAGCTCGTTCCCCGGCGATCAGTTGCCGTATGAGGACAGCTCGCTGCAGCAGGCCGCGAAGGCGGTCGCTGGATTCGGGGCGGCTGTGATCGGCCGGCCGATCACCAGCTGGCTGGCTCCGGCTGCGATCGCTTCGGCGGGGCTGAGCACCCGCCGTTGGTCGGCTCGGGGGCTGGTCATCGGTCGGATGCCGGGAGTCACCAGGGTGAAGGGTTCGGGGTGGGAGGCCCGCAGCGCCGCCACCTCCAGCGGTGAGCACACGCAACCGCCTAAGCCGGCGCCGGCCGCCAGCCGGGCCAGACGCGGCACATAGCTGGCGATCGGCTCCTCGATCCCCAGCTCGGCGGCGAAGCGGCGGGCCTCCCAGCTGGTGAGCACCGTCACCGCCAGAAGTGTGGGAATCGGCCGGCCGGCTGCCACGGCTGCTTCCTGGGCCGCCCCCTGGGCGGCCAGCAGGGCCTCACTGCCGGCGCAGGCGTGAACGGTCATCAGCTCGACCCCGAGCTCTGCCGCCCGGCGGCAGGCTCCCGCCATGGTGGCGGGGATGTCGTGGAACTTCAGGTCCAGGAACACCCGCTTGCCCTGATCTCGGAGCTGTTGAACCACCGCCGGGCCGCCGCTCACGAACAGCTCCAGGCCCACCTTGACCCAGCGCAGTTCCGGTAGCGAAGCCGCCAGAGCCAGCGCGGGCCCCGGCGGCATGCCGTCGAGGGCCACGATGATCCGATCGGCGGGAGTGGGCGGCACGCGGCGGCGGCAGGGAAGCAAGGTTGAGGCTACGGGCGGTCTGGGGCCTGGTCAGCCGTTCAGACCACCGCCATCAGCCGCTGCTTCATGTCGGCCAGGACGGCCGCGGCGCCATGGTCGTCGAGCTGCTGCTCGATCTGGAAGCTGGTGAGGGTGAGTTGGTCGTTGAAACTCAGTGCTCCCAGCACCACCAGCGGCTGGTCGGGCATCACGACCGGTTCCACATTGGCCACGAAGAACAGCCGCTGCAGCGAGAGAGCACCGTGGTGAGCCGCCACGGGTACACGCCCCAGGTTGGTGATCAGGCCACCCTGGCGCCGGCAGCGCCGCCAGAACTGCTGCGGCGACGGGCCGTCGTCGAGAGCAGCGGCGATCGCATCGAGGGCCTGGAGGGGAACCTCCTGCTGCAGCTGTCGCTGCAGCTCCCCGTGCAGCTCGGCGGCCAGCCGCTCCAGGGGGGCCTCCGGATCCACCGTGATCGGTGTGTCCACACACACCCGCAGCAGGCGCATCAGCTCCCAGGGCAGGGCCGGTGCCGCCAACGGACGCAGGTTCACCACGGTGGTGGCGATGGTCTGCGCCGGCAGCACGTCCGAGGCGACCAAGGCCTGCAGGAAGGCGGCATGGAGCGTGGCGTTCAGGCGCAGGCCACGCTGCCGTGTCCAGGCCAGCAGGGCTCTGCTGCCGGAGGTGCTGACCTGCTCAAACCCGTAGCTTGTGCTTAACCCCACATCCTGCCGATCGGGCAGCTCGCTTGCGGCTGCGGCCGCGGGGCGCGGTCTGGCGAAGCTGCGCGCCAGATCCGGGGTGAAGCCATCCCAGTCGGGCTGGGGGTCGGGGATCTCACCGGCCGCCTCAGCTGCGAGCAGGCTGAACAGCCGCTGCACCAGGGCCATGGCGGACAGGCCATCGGCGATGGCGTGATGGAAGGTGAGCAGCAGCTCCCCACCTTCCGTTCCCTTCAACCAGGTGATCCGCCAGAGCGGCTCCCCACCACCGCTGAACCGCTGCCGCAACGTTGCCATCGCGGCTGGCTTCCAGGCCTGGCCGGCCGTTTCCGGGGCCAGCTCATCAGGCCACGGCTGCAGCGTCACCGGAACCGGTGCTGCGCAGGGAGCGAAGCAGCAGTGATGGCCATCCCAGACCAGGCTGCTGCGCAGCAGCTGATGTTCCGCCTGCAGGGTGATGAGGCTCCTTTGCAGCGCGATGGCTTCGAACCGACCGCCGTAGGTGGCGATCACGGTGAAGTTCATGTTGCCGGAGCTGCCCGCATCCAGCAGGCATTCGGCTCGCTCCAGAACGTTCATGGCGCTCACTCAGCGCAACACCAGCCGCCGGAAGGTCTTTCGGCCCAGCTGCAGCACTTTCCCCTCCAGCGCCATCGCATCAGCGAACTCCTGATTGGGATCGCTGAGCTTCTCTCCATCCAGCCGCACGGCGCCACCCTGGATCTGACGCCGCGCGTCGCTGCTGCTGGCACAGATCCCCACGGCCCCCAGGAGATAGAACGCCCTGGCCGGGAAGGTGACCGCTGCCAGTGAGGCTTCCGGCACCTCAGCAGCGGCGGCTCCAAGGCCTCGGGCGCCCGCCACCAGAAGGGCCGCATCCGCCTGTGCCTGGATCGCGGCCGCCTCGCCGTGCCGTTGGCGGGTGATCTCCAGGGCCATGGCCTTCTGGCGTTCGCGCGGATTTGCGGGCATCGCCGCCAGATCCAGATCGGTGAGCAGGGTGAGGTATTCATCCACAACCCCATCCGGCAGCTTTTCCAGCTTGGAGTACATCGACAGGGGATCGTCCTGAAGCCCCACCGTGTTCCCCAGGCTCTTGCTCATCTTCTGCACCCCGTCGAGGCCGGGCAGGATCGGCAGCAGCATGCCGAACTGCAGACGTTGGCCGAAATGACGCTGCAGATCGCGGCCCATGGCCACATTGAACTTCTGATCCGTGCCACCGAGTTCCAGATCGGCGTCCACCTGCACCGAGTCGTACCCCTGCAGCAGCGGGTAGAGAAACTCGTGCAGGGAGATCGGCGTGCCGGAGCCGTAGCGGTTGGCGAAATCCTCCTTGGCCAGCATCTGTCCCACCGTGCAGGTGCCGAGCAGCTCGATCACCGCCGGCAGGTCGAGGCCCGCCAGCCATTCGCTGTTGCGGCGCACCTCCAGCCGGCCGGGGGTGGTGAAATCCAGCAGGGCCTGTTCGGCGGGCTGACCCAGACCCAGCTGCACCAGATAAGTGTCGGCGTTTGCCTCCACTTCGGCGGCACTGAGCTGCACGCGGGTGGCACTTTTGCCGGTGGGATCACCGATCCGGGCCGTGAAGTCGCCGATGATCAGCACAGCGGTATGCCCCGCGTCCTGAAAGGCCCGCAGTTTGCGGAACAGAAGGGAGTGCCCCAGGTGGATGTCGCTGCCGGTGGGATCGATGCCCAGCTTCACCCGCAGGGGGCGGCCCTGCTGCTCCGCTTCAGCCAGCCGTGCCGCCAGCTGCTGCTCAGGATCGGGCTCGCCGCTGCCGGCCGGGAACAGGTCCGCCACGCCACGGTGCAGCCAGGCTGGGAGGTGGGTGCGGAAGGATGCGGTACCGGGCTGCTCAGCCATGCTTGGCCTGTGGGCGGTGGCGGGAAGGCGGATCGTACGCAGTGCTGGTACCGCTCCGCCGCCAGGCGTTCCGGACCCTCGCGTGACGTGACCTGGGCGCTCTGAGAGGTGGGCGACTGGCCTCAGCCGGCTTTCTCCAGCTCGGTCTTCATCCGGCCGAGTGTCTGGTGCATCTGCTCGAACATCGTTTCCGGGGTGAGACCGAACTGGCCGAGCTGAGTTCTGAGCTGCTCGACCGTCAGTTTCGCCTGAAAGTCCTCGGAGAGCTCAAAGCGTTTCATGAACACCCGATAGCGATCCATCATGCTCTCCATCTGGTCGATGTAGAGCTTCTTGCCTTCTCGATCGAACTTGCCGTATTCACTACCCAGCTGCATCAGTTGCTGGTAGTCGAGGAACAGCCGCTTGGCTTCGTCCTGAACGATTTCGGACTCAAAGAACGCCATGGTCGCAGCGGCGTGAAAAAGATGAAATGATTCTGGGCAGACCCGTCTCGCATTGCGAGTTCGGATCCACGCATCCTCGCTACCTTCCTGAATCCAGAGGTTGATCGACACATGGCCCAGCGGCACTGGCTGGATCCATTGGCCCGGCTGGTCCTGCAGGCCACCGGTCAGATCGCTCCGCCGACGCCGGATTCCGCTCAGCGGTCGACCCGATCAGCCGACACTGACGGGTCAGGGGCCGAAGCCGATGATGTGGAGTTGGAGCTTCTGGCTCTCAGGCTCAGGCAGAACCCGGGACTGAAGCTGCGAGATGCTTCCGAGGTGCGCCGGGCCGCGGCTCTGGGTTGGAGACTCGATGTGAACCGTGCCAGCCATGCTGACTGGCAGCGATTGCCGGGGCTGGGGCCCCAGCAGGCCGACCTGCTGTTGCGTCTTCAGGCCGGCGGGGTGCAGCTCAGCGGCGCTGAGGATCTTGAGAGAGTGCTGGAGCTGTCTGCGGAAACCGTGGCGGCCTGGCTTCCTTTGCTGGAGTTCCGCTGGTACGGAACGGCTCCGGCGGCTCCGGCTCAGCCGCGCCTGGATGTCAACCGAGCACGCCCTGCTGAGCTCGAGGCCCTGGGCCTCTCCCAGGAGCGCTGCCTGAGATTGCAGCGAGAACGAGCTCGGGCCCCGTTTCAGGACCTCGCCGACCTTCAGGAGCGGTTGCAGTTCCCACCGGAGCTGGTGGAGAGCTGGATCGGCAGGGTGCGATTCGGGAGTGGCCCGATCGGTCCGGTGCTGCCGGGCACTCCCGGGAGCTGATGGCGCGTCAGGGAGACCTGTTCCGTTCGACCAGCGAGCTCTGTCCGGATGGTTTCGGCATGCCTGAGCTCGCCCTGTCCGCTCAACTGCTGCGGAGCTGGCAGGAGCGGCTGGCACAGTTTCAGGCTCCTCTGTTCAGAGGCGATCCGGCCAGCCAGGGGCAGACCAGCCTGTTCCTTCCTGAGGCGAACGGTCCGGGAGCGCTGGCGGCGCGAATCAACCCGCTGAGCCTCCAGCCCCAACCCCTGAGCTTCTGGCGATGGACCGCTTCTGCTCAGAAGGGTGCAGCGGTCTATTTCGTGCTCGATCGCCCGCCGGGGCTGCCTCAACCGCTGCTGCTCTACGTCGGTGAAACCGGCCGGGCCGATCAGCGCTGGAAGGGAGAGCATGACTGCAAGCGCTACCTGGCGTCCTACGGCGAGGCTCTCGCCAAGGTGGGGATGGAGGGCCGGCCCTCCATCCGCTTCTGGCTGGATGTGCCGAGGGACCTCAGGCCCCGCCGGGAGCTTGAACAAGCCCTGATCCGCCGTTGGCAGCCTCCGTTCAACAAGGAAACGCGAGATCGCTGGACCACCCCGTTCACCGCAGCAAACGAGACTCCCTGAACAGTCGGCCGGTCAAAGCCGATCAGGGGTCTGGCTACGATCAATTCTGAGTCCGACGGCCGCATGGAGTTCCGCTGCATCTCCTCCTCCCTTGCTGAGTCGATCGACAATCTCGGGGATCAGGCTCTGGCCGTGGGCCTCTTCGGCAGCAGCGACGGGCCTTCTCCCCAGCCCCTGCTGGAGACCCTCAGCGAGCGGTTCGGACCGGAGCTCTCCGCCAGGTTGCAACAGTGCCGGTTCAGGGGGCGGGCGGGAGACAGCACCACCCTGCAGCTGTTGGGGTCCGAACCGTCTGTTCTGATTCTCCAGGGATTGGGGAAGCCTGAGGACCTTCAGGAGGCGGGGCTCCGTACCGCGGCCTCAGCCGCGGCCCGAGCGGCAGAGGCCGCCGGCTGCACAGGTCTGGTGCTGGCCTTCCCCCGGACAGGATCGGATGGTGTTCAGGTCGCCTGCTCCCTGGCCGAATCGGTGAGGCTGGCCACGTACTGCGATGAGCGTTTCAAGAGTGAGCCGGAAGCTTCCAGGCCACGACTGAGTCGACTCAGCCTGGTTGATGTTCCCGACCAGGCCAGCACCGCCATCGAGCGGGTGAATTCGATCTGTGCCGGGGTGGAGCTGGCTCGTCAGCTGGTGGCGGCCCCCCCCAACGTGGTCACTCCGCAACATCTGGCGGATCAAGCGGCTGCAATCGCCAGGGATCAGGGCCTGGAGCTGAAGCTGCTGGAGCGGGCTGACTGCGAACAGCTTGGGATGGGTGCCTATCTCGGGGTGGCTCAGGGATCGGAGCTGCTCCCGAAATTCATTCATCTCACCTACAGACCTGACGGTGAGGCCCGCAGGCGGGTGGTTCTGGTGGGCAAGGGTCTCACCTTTGACTCTGGGGGGTACAACCTCAAAACAGCCGGATCCCAGATCGAGATGATGAAATACGACATGGGAGGCAGTGCTGCCGTGCTGGGGGCGGCCCTCACCATCGGTTCCCTGAAGCCTGAGGGGGTGGAGGTGCATGTGATCGTGGCCGCCTGCGAGAACATGATCAGCGGCGCTGCCGTGCACCCCGGCGACATCCTCACCGCCTCCAATGGCAAGACCATCGAGATCAACAACACGGACGCCGAAGGCCGGCTCACCCTGGCTGACGCCCTGGTCTACGCCAGCCGGCTGGAACCCGATGCGATCGTGGATCTGGCCACCCTCACCGGCGCCTGTGTGATTGCGCTGGGGGAAGAGATCGCAGGGTTGTGGTCGAGCAACGATGGCCTCGCGGATGCCCTGATCAAGGCCAGTCAGGCCGGAGGGGAAGATCTCTGGAGAATGCCCTTGCGCAGCTCCTACAAACAGGGTCTCAAGAGCCCCGTGGCCGACATGAAGAACACCGGGCCGAGGCCCGGGGGATCGATCACCGCGGCCCTGTTCCTTCAGGATTTCGTCACGGAGGGACTCCCCTGGGCGCATCTGGACATCGCCGGAACCGTCTGGAGCGAGAAGGGACGAGGCTCCGATCCGGCTGGCGCCACCGGTTTCGGAGTGCGCACCCTGGTGAACTGGGTCTGCGATGGAGCCCCATCCGGGGCTCCCGCTTAGGTTGATGCTCAGCGAGCGCCAGAGCCCATGGCCGTTCAGAAAATCCGCTGGTATGTGAAGGCCCAGCTGGGGGTGCTTCTTCTCCCGGCGGGTCTTTGCTTCTTCGGGGAGGCCGTGATCCGGCGAGGCCTGGATCAGCTGGCAGCCAGTGCCCAGCTGGCCGGCGCGGGAGGAACTGTTGTCGCGTTCAATTTCCTGAAGGCTCCGGGCCCCTGGTTCTGGTACGGAACGCTGGGCCTGGTGCTGATCAATGCCGGTGTGGGGTTGATGATCGAGAGTGGACTGCTGCGTGGCTACCCGGGACGGCGCTGAAGGCCGCTTCGCTCAGGCTGCCCGCTGCTCTCCTGGAGGGGTTTCGAGCGCGTGGATCTGCCAGCGTGCTCGATCGCGACAGAGCGCCATGAGCTGGTCAAGATCATCAGCAGCCTGCTTCGGGCTGGCATAAGGGCCGATGTGGCGGGTCTGCAGACCGTCACGGATGGTCAGCAGATACATACAGACCGCAGGCGAACCATCAACCAGGCTAGGCAGGAAAAGGGGTGGGGTCCAGGGCTGAAACCGATCCGGTGCCCCCCCAGACCTCCCTCAGGCGTTGGTCCCGGCCGCAGGCCCAGCGGTAATAGCTGTAGCGGATCCTGTTGCGCTTCGCATAATCCTGGTGGTACTCCTCCGCTTTCCAGAAGCGCTCAAGCGGCTTGATCTGAACGGCCAGGGAGGAGGGGGAGAGCTTCAGCTTCCGGGCCGCGGACTCTGAACTGGCGCGGGCCAGGGCAGCCTGGGATTCCCCCTTTGTGAAGATCACGGGCCGGTAGGAATCGCCTCGATCACAGAACTGACCTCCTCCATCCAGAGGGTCAATGTTGCGCCAGTAGGCCCTGAGGAGGCTGGCATAGCTGAGGCGGTCGGGATCAAAGCGCACCAGCACGCTCTCCTGGTGCCCGGTGCCACCCGCTGAAACCTGGCGGTAGCTGGGTTGAGCAAGGGTTCCGCCGCTGTAGCCGCTTTCCACGGAAAGCACGCCCGGCAAAGTCTCCAGATCGTGCTCCAGACACCAGAAACATCCCCCTGCGAACACGGCTTCCTGAACCGGCGCCGCCCGTGATGGCTCAGGAAAAACAAGCCAGGGAAACAGCAGCCACAGAGCAAGAAGGGGGCCGAGCCAGCGGCGCATCTCAGGGGGAGGCGGTGGAAGAAACCAGATCGAGAATGGCGCCGGCTGCTCTCCGGGTGACGCCAGGCTCGCCCAGGTGCTCCCGCAACCGACCGTAGCCCTCAAGAATCCTGACGCGTTCAGGGCTGCCAGCCTGAAGCAGCGGCTCGGCAGCGGCCACGATCGCATCAGGGCTGAGCTGATCCTGAAGCAGCTCAGGAACCAGTCGTTCTTCCAGTACCAGGTTGACCGGAGAAATGTGGGGAACATTGAATCGGATGATGATCTTCGCCAGGGCATAGGTGAGACGGCTGACGCGGTAGACAACCACCTGGGGAACATTGGCCAGAGCCAGCTCCAGATTCGCAGTTCCGCTCTTGGTGAGGGCCAGATCGGCAGCGGCGAAGAGATCGGGCTTCAGTTGATCGGACTCCGCTGCACTGATCACCCGGCCAGAGACGCCAGCCCTTGCCAGTTGCCGCTCCAGGATGGTTTCGAATCCTGGAAGACCGGCGGGAACCAGAACCTTCAGCAGCGGATCACGCCGCTGCAGCTCGGCGGCGGCGGCCACGAGCGTTGGCAGCAGATAACGGAGCTCCTGCCGGCGGGATGCCGGCAGGAGCAGAAGCATGGAATCAGTTGCAGCGATGCCGAGCCTTCGGCGCGCCTCAGCTCGATCGGGCAGCCCTGCCATGGTGTCGAGCAGCGGGTGCCCGACCCAGGTCACAGCCCCGCCTCGTTCGCTGTAAAAGCGGGCTTCGAGGGGGAAGATCGCCAGGATCCGATCTGTGAAACCAACCAGCTTGTGGGTGAATCCATCGTCCATCCTGTAGGCCCATTCCTGCGGAGCGATGTAGTAAGCAATGGGAAGATCCGGGTGCTGCTGCTTCAGCATCAACCCAAGAGTCATGTTGGCCCCCATGTAGTCAATCAGCACAACACCATCCGGCTCGTTGTCAACAAGCCAGCGTCGCAACCGCCGCCGCACCCTCAGCGTCGGCAGCAGCAGTGGCAGGGCCTCGAACACCCCGATCGAGCCGATCGAGGCCGTGTCGGCAATCAGTTCCGCACCGGCCCTCCGCATCCGTTCCCCGCCCAGCGCCTGCACCCGCAGCTCCAGGCCACGGCGATCGGCCTCTGTGAACAGAGCCTGGATCAACAGGCTGCCCTGGAGATCTCCTGAGACTTCGCCGGTGCTCACCAGAAGCTTCATCCGCTCCGTCATGGTCAGCGCTGAGGAGGCAGGGGGCCGCGACGTCCGGGGCCGATTGACAACTCCAGAAAGGTCACCAACTGCTGTCCCGCTTCCAGCAATTCGAGCGACTGGGTCATCCTCAGAGCCTCAGAGAGCACGCGATCGCTGCGGTAAAGCAGGCTCCAGAGATCCTGAAGCTGTCGAAGCTGAGCTCCGCCCTCAAGATCTGCCAGTCCACTGCGGCGGATTCCGATCAGATTGAGTCCGCGCAGCCGGCCTGGATGCCCCTCGACGATCATGAACGGAGGCACATCGCGATCGATACGGCTCATGCCACCCACCATGGCCATCGAACCGATGTGCACGAATTGATGAATGCCCAGAACCCCGCCGATCACAGCCCGATCGCCGACCACGACGTGGCCGGCGATCGCCACCGTGTTCGTGACGACGATTTTGTTCCCAAACTTGCAATTGTGGCCGACATGACTGTAAGCCATAAACATATTTTCGCTGCCTATGTCTGTCGATGTGCCGCGACCGCTGGCTCGATGAATGGTCACGCATTCGCGGATGATGTTGTTGTCACCAATGACAACCTCTGTCGGATCTCCCGCATACTTGAAATCCTGTGGCTCCAGCCCGATGCACGCGCCGGGAAACACCCGGTTTCCCTCACCCATCCGAACCCGTCCATCGATCACCACATGGGGACCGATCTGGCAACCGGCTCCGATCTCCACCTCCGGACCGATGACGGCATAGGGGCCGATGCTCACCCCATCACCGATCCGCGCTGCAGGATCAACCACAGCCGTTGGATGGATTCCGGTGCTTTTGCCGGAAGCAGCCGCCTGGACTGGGTGCATGACGATCAGTCGACCAGCGAGAACATCAGCTCGCCGGAACAGGCAAGCTCGCCATCCACGGTGGCCTCACCCCGCATCTTGCCAAAGCGCTGGCGCTTGAGACTGAGAAGTTCACAGCTGATCAACAGCTGATCGCCGGGAACGACCGGACGGCGGAATCGCACCCCATCAATGCCGGCGAACACGAACAATCCCTTGGGCAGGTCAGGAATCTGGGTCACGATCAGTCCACCCACCTGGGCCATTGCCTCCACGATCAACACGCCGGGCATCAGGGGGCGACCTGGAAAGTGCCCCTGAAACTGGGGCTCATTGAGGGTGACATTCTTGATGGCCACGGCCCGTTGGCCTGGCACGTAATCAATCACCCGATCGACAAGGGCGAAAGGGTACCGATGAGGGAGCAGGCCCTCAATCTGCTGACTGGTGATCCCAGCGGGGGGAGAGCTGATGGTCAAGGCTGCGGAGTGTTCGCTTGGTGGGATGGAGGCCGATCGACCAGGGAGGCCGCCAGCTTCGTATGCAGGCCATGGGATCCGCGGAAGGCGAACACCTGGGCCCTGGGCAGTCCGGCGAGGGCAAGATCGCCCAGCAGATCCAGCAGCTTATGGCGCACCGGTTCGTCGACGAACCGCAGCGGAGGATTCATCCACTCGGCCCCATCACAGACCAGGGCATTCTCCAGGGCTCCCCCCTGGATCAGGCCTGCACTCCGAAGTTGCTCCACCTGATCACGGAAGCCGAAGGTGCGAGCTGGAGCAATGTCGTTCACATAGAGCTCCGGGCTGAGCCTGATCGTGAACAGCTGGCGGCCGATGGCCTGCTGGGGAAATTCAATGGCAGCTCCAACCCACAGCTCATCAGCCGGCATCGCTGTGATGAAGCCCGTTCCCTCCTGCAGGAGCAGGGTCTGTTCCACCACCGGTCTCACCGAGGCGGAATCAACGGCCTGGAGCCCGGCTGTTGCGATGGCCTCGACCCATGGCAACGCGGAGCCATCGAGGAGGGGAATCTCGTCCCCGTCCACCAGGATCTGAGCCTGAGTGATGCCGGTCCCGGCCAGGGCAGACAGCAGGTGCTCCACCGTGGCCAGGCGCCCCTGGTTCAGGCGAAGAGCGGTGCAGAGTCTGGTATCCGCCACCAGGGAGGGCTCCAGCCGCTGAAGAGGTTGCTGGGGTTGATCGAGCCTTCCCACCCAATATCCCGGCAGAGGGCTGGGCTGCAGGCGCACGCGCGCCTCAGCGCCACTGTGGAGACCAACCCCGGAGCATTCGCTCTCTCCGGCAAGCGTCCAGGAGCGGCTGTAATCGGCTGGCCAGCCGCTGGTGGTGGTGATCACTCAGAACTTCCAGCCGACACCCAGATTGAATCGCCAGTTACCGGTGAAATCCTGGCTGGCAACTTCCAGTCGCAACGGCCCGACAGGGGTGGTGATGATCAGACCGGTTCCCACCGAAAAGCCGGTTCCAGGCTTCCCGAGCAAACCGGCCGGGTTACCGGGAACGCTGGCCTGGGAACCGAAGGCGGTGCCACCATCAAGAAACAGTTCACCGCTGATGATCTTGAAGATCGGAAAGCGGTATTCGATCGTGGCTTCCCCGAAGGAGGTGCCGGCACCCAGATCGCAGTCGTAGTAACCGCGTACAGAGTTGGCACCGCCTAAACAGAAGGCCTCATAGGGCGGAATCGTGCCGATGTTGGTACCTGCCGAAACCTGAAAGGCCAGAGCCTGTTTGCAGTCGGGTGACTCACCAGGCTTGGGACGGCAGCCCTTGTAGAGCTTCAGCCAGTTGACAGGAATGTAGTGGGTGTAGCTGGCGCGCAGACGGTTGAAGGTGGGTGAATCGGATCCCACCGTGATGAACTGCTCGGTGCCGAGGCTGAGGAAATTGCCTGAAGTGGGGTTGCGGGGATCGTTGAGGGTGCTTCGGTTGGCCGCCAGACGCACTCCGAAGAGCTGGTTGGACGATGCGCAGTTGTAGGCCAGGCAGATCACGTTGCCGGTTGTGGTCGGGTTGCCGGTGGTGTTGGGTACTGCGTAGGGAGTGGAGCCACCGTAGTAATTGATCGGAGTCACCTCCTGAGCATTGAGGCCCACTACCACCGTCCAGGGGGCTTTCTTGAAGGGATTGCCGCCGTTGAGCGGCCGGACGAACTGCAGGCTGCCTCCCACCCGCTGCAGCCCCACGGTGTTGCCGTCAAAGGCAAACCAATTGGTGCCTGGGTTGGCTTGCTGGGCAGCCTCTACGCTGGAATAGGGACCGCCCACTACTGGGTAATTATTAAAGATGTTGTAGGCAATCGAGTTAGCGGGGGCACTGAAAAAGCCGCTCGACACGTCTGAAACGGTCACGAACTGGCCGTTGCTCTGGCTCTGGAAGATCTGGGGGATTTCGCGGCTGATGAACAGACGCCCCCGGAACGCGGTGCGGAATTTGTCGCCTTTGATCCAGGGGTCCGTGAAGGTGAGATCCACCAGCCCGCCGAACTGGCCGTAGCTGAGATTGATCGCTGCATCCCAGGCCCGGCCTGTGAGGTTGCTGTCCTGAAGCTGGATCTGACCGAACACACCCTGGCTCTGGCTGTAACCCAGACCTCCCGACAGGGAGCCTGTGGATTGCTCCACAATTCCGAGCACGATCACCACCCGGCCCGGTTCGGAGGCAACAGGCTTGAGGGTGACTTTCACGTCACTGAACAGGCCGGTTCCATACAGTCGCTTGAGGTCTTCCTCAAGGTCCTTGCGGTTGAAGACCTGGCCGGGTTTGAGCGAGATCTCGCGGGTCACGACCCATGGCCTGGTCTTGCCCTTGATCGGCTCACCCTTGTCGTTGGTGGTTTCTCCCTCCTTGTTCAGGAACTGAACCTCCACCCCCGCCACCTCGCCCTGGCGAACCAGAAGCTCCACCTTGCCTTCAGGGGTGACCCGCTGGGGACCGCTGACCCGTGCCAGGGAATAGCCCTGATCGGCGTACCACTTCTGAAGAGCCTGCATCCTGGTCTGCAGGGTGGCGAGGTTCAGGGTGCGGCCGTAGTCGGCGGCGAAGGTGTCCTGCACCACCTGTTCTGGAATCTTGCTGTCCAGCGGATCGAGGCTCACCTCCCTGAGCACTGGATTGGCCACCACGATCACGGCCAGCCGAACACCCAGCGGGGTGTCTACCGGCTGGATGCGGACATCCGAAAACCAACCCGTGGCGTAGATCGCGGACAGGTCACTCTGAAGGTCGCTGCGGGTGACCCGGTTGCCGGGGGTGACCGCCATCGCGGCATAGGCGGCAAGCTCAAGTCGCTCCTGCTCCGGATGATCCTTGAGGCCCTCGATCACCACTTCTGAAATCAGAACCTTGGGCTCGTTGGTGCTGGGCGCGGGTTTGCTGGAGGAGTCCTCCGCAGAGGGGGAAGGTTGAGCGGTCGGTTCAGGCTGGGGTTGGGCCGCCGGCGGCTCGGGCTGAGCGAATCCAGCACCGGAAGCGAGGACGCCGGCGCCGATCAGGGGGAGAGCAGCTCCTCTGATCAGCTCAGCCAAGTAGCGCTTGCCAGCCATCTGTATCGAAACGGTGCGGCCAGGCCGCCAATTCAGCAGAACTTAACGGTACGAACGGGGTTCGGGAAGGCACCCTTGGACCCGTTTGAGAACCTCCCCGTAGGCCGCCAGAACTCCACCCAGGTCCTGCCTGAAACGGTCCTTGTCCATGATCCTGTCCTGATCATCGGCCACAGCAACGTCCCAGAGGCGGCAGCTGTCAGGACTGATCTCGTCAGCGAGCACCAGATCCCCCGCGGCTGTGAAACCCACTTCAATCTTGAAGTCCACCAGCTCAAGTCCGACACGGCCGAAGAGATTCCCAAGTGCGGAATTCACTTGCATCGCCAGAGTCTCGATCCCAAGCTGCTGCTCAGCGCTCAACAGATTCAGCAGCCGCAGGCGAGCACCGGTGAGCAGGGGATCCCCCAGGCTGTCGTCCTTGTAGTAGAGATCCAGCAGGGGTGAGTCCAGACGGGTCCCGGCAGCGATCGGCAGCTGCCGGCAGAGGGAACCTGCCGCCACGTTTCGGATCACAACCTCGAGGGGCACCACGCTGACCGGTCGCACGAGCATCCAGTTGGACCCATCGATCCCCAGGTAGTGGGTGGGGATCCCGCTCGCCTCGAGATATTCGAAGATCAGAGCGGAGATCCGGCAGTTCAGGGCACCCTTGCCTTCAAGCCGGGCCTTCTTCTGAGCGTTGAAGGCGGTGGCATCGTCCTTGAACTCCAGGGCCAGCAGCCCGGGATCATCGGTGGCGTACACACGCTTGGCCTTGCCCTCGTGCAACAAGGGGCCGCGGCTGTAGGCGCTCATGGCTGAGAAAGGGACGTGGTTCTGTGGGCATGACCGCCGGGGGCGCGGGGCGAACGCAGCTGGGTTTCCAACGCCTGGCGGCGATCCCCGCTGGTGGACGATGGCAGCGACCATTCCCCATAAGCGTCATCCAGCCGTCGGCTCAGGCGCAGACGACGCTCAGCGGCCCGGGCCCGGAAGCTGGCTGTTTCCGGGCTTTCAGGCAGGGCGAGCTGGCGATCGAGAAGTTCACTCACCCGTGTCCACGCTCCAGCGGCTGCAGCCTGATCCAGCGCCTGATCGAGCAGGCGCATCCGCTCAGAGATCGGAAGTTCAGCCAGCAACGCCGCGGCCTGTGCCAGGCGCCGTGCGGCGATCTCGCCCGGGGTGGTGGAGCTCAACAGAACCTGTGCGGCCGCCTGGAGCATGCCCTGGGATTCGAGGTGGTCAGCCAGCTGATCGAGGGCAGGCCGGGTGATGGACCCGCCCTCGGGATCTCGCTTCAGCTCCAGCTGCAGAGTCTCGAGAGCGCTGAAGTCGGTTCCCGCCAGGTCCTGGAGTGCCATCGCTGCGATCCGGTGGTCCAACCCCGCGTTGGCGGCACGCCAGCGAAGCAGCAGCCAGGCCTCACGCTCGGCACCGGCGGCCGGACCGTAGCGATCCAGAACCCTGAGCGCTGATTGCGGAGCCTGACAGATCAGCAGGGCTTCAGCATGGGCCAGCACCACAGCCAGATCCCGGGGGACCGGGCTCATGGTGAGCAGGCTGGTCTGAACCTGGCGCAGCGAGGCGGTGTTCCCCGCCTTCACCATGCCGGGGCAGAGCTGCGCGAGCTGCTCCGGGCGATTGGACGCATCGGCACGCTCAGCGGCCAGGGCCGGCCCGATGCCGATCAGAGCCAGGGCCACCCCGACGAGGACCTGTGAGGCGGCTGACAGGCTGAAAGCCCCCGGAAAACGCGCCGGTCGTTCTTCCACCATGGGATGAGGAGCACAGTAGGAGAGGAGACCCTGGCGGCTCCTGAATGGGGACAACCTAATCAAGGTGTACGCCCCCATCACCTCCTCACCCATCCAGAATCCATCCCGTCATGCCCAGCCCCAAGCCTGCCGTTCCAGCGCGGATCCTGGTGGTTGGCGCCGGAGGACGGGAAAATTCCCTGGGCTGGGCTCTGGCCCGTTGTCCGCAGGTTGAACAGGTTTACCTGGCCCCGGGAAACGGCGGGAGTGCGGAACTGAGGGGCTGCACCCAGCTGGCCATTGCCGAAAGCGACCGCAACGCCATCCTGGAGGCCTGCAGGCGGCTGGCGATTGAGCTGGTGGTGATCGGTGGGGAAGCTCCCCTGGCCAGCGGCCTGGCCGACGAGCTTCGCTCTGCAGGAATCCCCGTGTTCGGCCCCGGGGCCGATGGGGCCAGGCTGGAATCGAGCAAACGCTGGGCCAAGTCCGTGATGCAGGAGGCGCAGGTGCTGACCGCCCGTCACTGGTCAGCGAACACCGAAAAGGAGGCGTTGGCGGTGCTCGCCGGCCAGGCCGGGCCTCTGGTGGTGAAAGCCGACGGACTGGCGGCCGGCAAGGGGGTGACCGTTGCCGAAACCGTGGAGCAGACGGAAGCGGCCATCCGTGAGATCTTCGCGGGCCGGTTCGGGGCTGAAGCCTCTCTGATTCTCGAGGAGCGCACCCACGGCCCCGAAGTGTCGGTGTTCGCACTCAGCGATGGGAAACGGCTGGTGGTGTTGCCACCCGCTCAGGACCACAAACGGATCGGAGAAGGTGACACCGGACCGAACACCGGCGGGATGGGGGCTTATGCGCCGGCTCAGCTTCTGGACCCGGCAGGCCTGGAGAGGGTGAGACAACGTGTGCTCGAACCCGTTCTGGAGGCTCTGCAAGCCCGGGGCATCGACTATCGGGGGGTGATCTATGCCGGACTGATGCTCACCGAAAGCGGCCCGAGCGTGATCGAATTCAATTGCCGCTTCGGAGACCCGGAGTGTGAGGCCTTGATGCCGCTGCTCGGGCCGGAACTGGCGACGGTTCTGCTGGCTTGTGCAGAGGGCCGGCTGGAGGAGGCACCGCAGCTCAGCGTTCTCCCCGGTTGCAGCGCCTGTGTGATCGTCGCGGCCCAGGGCTACCCCGGGGAGATCCGCAGCGGCGATCCGGTGTCCAGCCCCGGCGTGACCGGTTCCAGGCTGCAGGTTTTTCATGCCGGGACGCGTCGGCTGCCTGACGGTCGCTGCGTCACCAGCGGAGGCCGGGTGCTGGCGGTGGTGGCCCAGGCCGATGATTTCGATCAGGCCTTTGAACAGGCCTATGCCGCCGTTGGCCAGGTTCACTTCACGGGCATGATCTATCGACGCGACATCGGTCATCAGGTGCGCCGTCGATGAATGTGAACTGGAGGGAGGGCCTGGCCCGCTGGTGGGCTGAATTCAGCCTGCAGACCAAGCTGCTGGCCGTGGCCACCCTGGTGGTCAGCCTGTTGATGACCGGCATCACCTTTTTCGCTCTCAATGGCATCCAGCAGGACGCCCGCAGCAGCGACACCCGCTACGCCCGCGACCTTGGGCTGCTGCTCTCGGCCAACGTGACACCGCTGGTTGCTGACGGCAACGACCGGGAACTGGCCGCTGTGACTGAACGGTTCTGGCGCTCGAGCCGCAGCCTGCGGTACATCTTCTTTGCCGATCCCGACGGCGTGATCTACCTCGGGATCCCGATCGGAACCAGTTCCGGCAGCAGTGAGCTGCTGCTGAGCCGTCGCCTCGAACTGCCGCCCGACAGTCGCAAGCGACCTGACAGCCCCCTGGTGCGTCAGCACCTCGCGCCCGACGGACAGGTGACCGACGTGTTCGTGCCGCTGGTGAGCGGGGATCGCTACCTCGGGGTGATGGCCATGGGCATCAATCCCAACGAAACCCTGCTGGCGAGCTCAGCCCTGACCCGCGAGGTGACGGTGGCGGTGTTCATCTCGATCTGGGTGCTGGTGATCCTCGGCGCGGTGTTCAACGCCCTGACGGTGACCAGGCCGGTGAAGGAGCTGCTGCGAGGCCTTGATCTTGTGGCGGCAGGCAATTTCGAGACACGGATCGAGCTGCCGGTGGCCGGAGAGCTGGGGCAGCTTCTGGAGGGCTTCAACACCATGGCCACCGAGCTCCAGGCCTACAAAACGGCCAACATCGAGGAGCTGAAAGCTGAGCAGGTGAAGCAGCAGTCCCTGATTGCCACCATGGCTGACGGCGCTGTTCTGCTCGACGGGGAGGGCCGCACCGTGCTGGCCAACCCGACCGCACGCCGGCTGTTCCGCTGGGAGGGCCGCAATCTCGAAGGCACCGAGCTGATCAGCGAGCTTCCGGAACGGCTGGCCATGGAACTGCAGAGCCCGCTGGAGAGCCTGTTCAACCGCGAGCGTGAAGTCACCGACGTGCGCTGCAGCTTCGGTGAACCACCACGAACCCTGCGGATCGTGCTGCAGTCCGTGAGCGATGCCAGCGGTGAATCGCTCAAGGGCATTGCCATGACGGTTCAGGACCTGACCCGTGAAGTGGAGCTCAATGCGGCGCAGAGTCGCTTCATCAGCAATGTTTCCCATGAATTGCGTACGCCACTGTTCAACATCAAGAGCTATGTGGAAACACTTCACGATCTGGGCGATCAGCTCACCGAAGACGAAAAGCGTGAATTCCTCGGGATCGCCAATGCAGAAACAGACCGGCTCACCCGGCTGGTCAATGACGTTCTCGATCTTTCTCGACTCGAATCGGATCGCCAGTGGAGCTTCGAACCTGTGGAGATCGGTCCGGCGATCGAACAGACGCTGCGGACCTATCGGCTCAATGCCGAAGAGAAAGGTGTCACGCTCAGCCAGGAGGTGGAACCCCAATCACCCAGGGTGTTGGCGAACTGGGACCTGCTGCTCCAGGTTTTCGACAATCTGGTGGGAAATGGGCTCAAGTTCACTCCAAAGGGCGGAATGTTGATGGTGCGGGCCTACCCATGGCCTGATCAGTGCCCCCTGCTGCCACCGCAGGTGAGTGAGCATCCCAGCTGTAACTTCACATCACCGCTACCCCGCCTTCGGGTTGAGATCGCCGATACAGGCTGTGGAATTGATCAGACTGACCAACGGCGGATCTTTGAACGGTTCTACCGGGTTGAGAATGCTGTTCACACCCAGGCGGGAACCGGTCTGGGGCTTTCAATCGTGCGCGGCATTCTTGATAAGCATGGCAGTCATGTGCAGATGGTGAGTGAACCTGATGTGGGAACCACATTCTGGTTTGATTTGCCTCTTGAAGGCTCAGATCGTGATGAGCTTGCACTTCAGGTTGAGCGGCGCGCCCAGGAGTTGGTCTTTGGCGCTGAACATGAGGCTGATCAGGTCTGCGTCACAAGCTGAACCGGAGAGATCCTCAATCCCCCTCAACACTGCGGACGATCCGTGAGAGCTCACTGCGCTCATCGCTGGTGATGCGATGCGGCACCCCCGAGATAATCCTCTCGAAATTTGCAAATGAGTCCTTGATCTCAGGGCCGTTACTGGTGATGACAAACTCACGAATGCCTTTATCATGCCAGGATCCTCGCATCTTGAATACATTGAGAGCTCGCGCCATTTCCCCGCGAATCTCAACGTACTGAAGCAAGAGAATTGTGTCGGTTATCGTGGAGATATGCGAGTCGGTAATGGAGTGGCTTCCCATGAACTCCTCGGAAGTATTTGTGAAGAAGCCGGCTATCTCCTCTTGCTTGGCATAGCCCGTTACGCCGATGACAAACTGGCGAAACGCATTGTGGCTGACGCCTCTCGCTAAAGCGCTGAGAGAGTCGATGGCCATGCGCGATGGCTTGAATTGACTGATTTCAGTCTTGATGATCTGGAGGTGATCTTCCAGTCCAGTTGATTCGGGATAGGCACAGATGATCTTGAGAAGCCCATCCTGTTCCATCTGCTCAAAGTCGATCCCCCAGCTGGTGGCATTGCGAAGCAACTGAGCCCTGGACTCCTCGTAGGCAAAGAGGATGGCTCGCTCCCGACTGCGGCAGGCATCTTCCACAAACTTACTGACGAGTAGCGTCTTGCCCGTGCCGGTGGCACCGGTGGCCAGGATGATCGAATCCTTGAAGAATCCACCACCACACATTTCATCCAGTTTAGGTACACCCGAGCTGACCCGGATGTTTGAGCTTCGCTGGGTGAGGCGCA
>JAYKHC010000106.1:0-5079 GCA_035285465.1 Cyanobacteriota bacterium | reverse complement strand
CGGATGGTTCCCGCTTCGAGGAGGAGATCCTGCATCCGGCCAGCCCGGGCAGCGTCTATCACATGACCAAGACGCTGGATCAGCTGCTCTTCCTCTACTACAACAAGAACGACAAGGTGCGGATCACGGATCTGCACCAGGGCATCGTCTGGGGTACCAACACCGAGGCCACCGACCGCGACCCGCGCCTCACCAACCGCTTCGACTACGACGGCGACTACGGCACGGTGCTCAACCGCTTCCTGATGCAGGCAGCGATTGGCTACCCGCTCACGGTGCACGGCACCGGCGGCCAGACCCGCGCCTTCATTCACATCCGCGATTCGGTGCGCTGCGTGCAGCTGGCCCTCGAGAACCCCCCTGAACAGGGCGAGCGGGTGAAGATCTTCAACCAGATGACCGAGAGCCATCAGGTGGGCGAGCTGGCCAGAAAAGTGGCTGCTCTCACCGGCGCTCAGATCAACCATCTGCCCAACCCCCGCAATGAGGCGGTGGAGAATGATCTGATCGTGGACAACCGCTGTTTCATTGAGCTGGGCCTCAACCCCACCACGCTCGACGATGGTCTGCTCAAGGAGGTTGTGGAGATTGCCGGTCGCTTTGCCGATCGCTGTGACCGCAGCCGTATCCCCTGCATCTCCGCCTGGACCACCACACAGGCCGCGGCCATCGGCGTGTCCTGACCGTTCCGATTCCGACCGCCCTGCGCGCCTGCCTTGAAGATCGCCCTCTTCACCGAGACTTTTCTGCCCAAGGTGGATGGGATCGTCACCCGTCTCACCAAGACGGTGACCCATCTGGTGGACTCCGGTGATCAGGTGCTGATCTTCTGCCCCGAAGGAGCTCCCGACGCGTACATGGGTGCTCGTGTGGTGGGGGTCCCGGCGCTTCCCCTGCCCCTCTACCCGGAGCTCAAGCTGGCCCTGCCCCGTCCGGCGGTGGCCGAAGCCCTCGAGCGGTTTCAGCCCGATCTGGTGCATGTGGTGAATCCTGCCGTGCTCGGCCTGGGGGGCATCTGGCTGGCCAAGACCAAGGGCTATCCCCTGGTGGCCAGCTATCACACCCATCTGCCGAAGTACCTCGAGCACTACGGCATGGGAATGCTGGAGCCGTTGCTCTGGGAACTGCTCAAGGCGGCCCACAACCAGGCCAGGCTCAATCTCTGCACCTCCACGGCCATGGTGCAGGAACTGGGAGAGAAAGGGATTCTGCACACGGCTCTCTGGCAGCGGGGAGTGGATACCGAACTGTTCAGGCCTGAACTGCGCAGTCAGGCGATGCGCGAGCGGTTGCTCGACGGTCGCAGCGACAGCGGCAAACTGTTGCTCTACATCGGTCGTCTCTCCGCCGAGAAACAGATCGAAAGGATCAGGCCCGTGCTCGAGGCCATCCCCGATGCCCGACTGGCCCTGGTCGGCGATGGACCCCACCGTTCCCGTCTTGAGGAGATCTTTGCCGGACTGCCGGTGGCATTCGTGGGCTATCTGGCTGGAGAGGATCTGGCGGCGGCCTATGCCAGTGGTGATGCGTTCGTGTTTCCTTCCAGCACGGAAACGCTTGGACTTGTACTGCTGGAGGCGATGGCGGCCGGATGTCCGGTGGTGGGTGCCAACCGCGGCGGCATTCCCGACATCGTGAGCGATGGACTGAATGGCTGTCTCTACGAACCCGATGGGCCCGATGGCGGTGCCGCCAGCCTGACGGCGGCGGTGCTGCGGCTGCTGGGGGATGAGGTCCGTCACGAGCAGCTCCGTCACCAGGCCCGCCGTGAGGCGGAGCGCTGGGGCTGGGCCGGCGCCACCGCGCAGTTGCGTGGTTTCTATCACCAGGTGCTGGACGATGTGGCCCCTCCGCCGGCCCCCTTGCCGCTGGTGGCCTGAACCGTCTCAGCGTCCTCGGAACCAGGTGGTCAGCAGCGTCTTCACCATCGGGGCCGCCACGGTGCCCCCATATCCACCGGAGTTTTCCCCGAAGGCCACGATCACCAGGGTGGGGTCGCCGGCAGGGGCGTAACCACCGAACCAGGCATGGTCGGGTCGGGGTGGGTCTTCGCCGGTCCCGGTCTTGCCGGCGACCGCCGGCAGGGCAGGGTCCTGCAACAGGGTCGCCGTGCCCTGGGTCACCACCTGGCGCAATCCCTGGCGCACCACGGCCAGGGTCGCCGGCTTGAGTCCGACCCAGATGCGACGGGTCGGGCTTTCCACCAGATGGGGAGTCACCAGCCAGCCGCCGTTGGCCACGGCGGCGTACATGCGGGCCATCTGGAGCGGGGTCACCTGCAGGGCTCCCTGGCCGATCGAGGAGGTGATCGTGTCCACGGCCGCCCAGGGTTCCCCCAGCACGTCCTGCTTCCAGGCCTGATCGCCGAGAAGGCCAGGGGTTTCCTCCCCCTCGAGCTCGATGCCGGTGAGCTGGCCGTAGCCAAGACGGCGGGCTGCCCGGAAGAGGCGATCCGGCCCGATGTGCAGGCCCACCTGGTAGTAGAAGGTGTTGCTGCTCACCGCCAGGGCCATGGGAAAGCCAATCGCACCGTGGGCACCGTGATCCTTGTAGCAGAGCCCGGCGTAACAGAACGACTGCATGGTGGGCACCTTCGAGTCGGGGGAGTAGAGCCCGGATTCGAGAGCGGCGATCGTGGTGATGATCTTGAAGGTGCTGGCGGGCGGAAATCCCTGAAAGGCCCGGTTGAGTAAGGGAGCCTGGGGGCCGTTCAGGGCTGCCCACTGGGCCGTGGAGGGGGCCGGTGAGAACACGTTCGGATCGAAGCTGGGCCGGCTCGCCATCGCGCGGATGGCTCCGGTCTTGGGATCGAGGGCCACGATCGCCCCCTTCCTGACCCCATCGAGGGCCCGCTCCGCTGCCAGCTGCAGGGGGAGGTCGAGGGTGAGTCTGAGATCCTTGCCGGCTTTGGCCCGCTTGTCCCCCAGGATCCGCTGCACCTGGCCGACCGAGTTCACTTCGACCTGCTGGCCTCCCCATTCGCCGCGCAGATGGCTTTCGTAAGCCCTCTCCACGCCGCTGCGTCCCACCCGGTCCTGGATGCGATAGCCCCTGGATTGCAGTTGGCGGTATTCGTCTTCGGTGATCCCGCTGGTGTACCCCAGCACGTGGGCTGCGAGTCTGCCCTGGGGATAGCTGCGCAGAACATCCACGTCCACTTCCGCTCCACGCAGACGACCGCTCTGTTCCCGGAACCGCAACACCTGCTCAGGGGTCAGGGGACCGGCCAGCTCAATCCGAAAGCCTTCCCGGTTGGAGCCGCTCCGGCGTCGCTGTTCCAGCTGGGCCGCAGGGATACCCAGCACCGCGGCCAGTTGCTCCCGCAGGGCGGGCCAGCGGTCGTCATTCACCTCACGGGGTTGGATGTAGAGGTTGTGGGTGAGCCGACTGGTGGCCAGCACGGCTCCATGGCGATCAAGCAACCGGCCACGGATGGGGTTCCGCGGCATCAGCCGGATGCGGTTCTCATCGGCCCTGGCCCGGTTCTCCTGGCCATGCACGATCTGAAGCCAGGCCAGGCGGGCCACCATCGCCCCCCCGCACAGCAGCACAATCGTCAGGAGCCAGGCAGGCTGGCGGGCCCTCCCACACTGCCGGGCGGCAATGCTTCCTTGCGCCATGACGCTCAGCCGGCCTCGCCCTTCAGCAGCGCCTGCTCGAGAGCCTCGAGCCGCTGGCCGATTCGGGCCAGGGCCTCCACCAGTTCCCGGTCATCCTGTGGGTCGGGAGGAACGTCCCGAACCTCCACTTTCATCACGGGGTTGCCCAGTCCCGGATTGATCCGGTCCAGGCCTTCACGCACCTGGCTGGCCACCGGTTCGCCCTCCTCCCGCAGTTGACCCAGGGGATCGGCGCTGCTGCCGTCGAAGGCGGCCATCACTTCCCGCGGTCCACCCTTACGGGCTCTCTCGACCACGGCCAGGCCCACTGGAAGCACGTCCTGCATCAGGGTGAGCCTCAGGGCATCGAAGGGATCGGCGGCCATGGAGGCTCAGAGTGAGACGTGAATCAGTCTGACGTGCGCACAGCCGGGGCCACCTCCACCAGCCGGCCACTCTGCTGGCTTCCCCACCACCAGCCCGTCGCCAGGCTGAGCACCAGCAGCGCCGAGAAGGGCAGGATGGCTTCGCGGGTCGTGGGGTGGCTCAACCATTCACTCCAGCCCCGCAGTCTGCGCTCCCGGTCAAAACGCCGGCGATCGCGGTCCTGCTCGCGCTGCCGGCGCCGGATCGACCTGGCCACCCAGCGCTCGAATCCCAGTTTCTTGGTGACCGCCATCTTTCGCTCCACTTCCAGGAGCTGTCCGGCCGTGAGCTCGGGGTTGAACGTGCTGATCAACTCAAGGGTCTTGAGGAACATCTCCACGGCCCCATCCTTGATCACGATCTCCTGTTCGCCCAGCAGATCCCACTCGAGTTCCGGATAGAAACGGCTGCGGTTGGCCAGGATCTGGTCCTCCTGGAGCTGACCGGGTTCCCTCAGCCAGCGGTCGGTGTTCGCGTCAAAGCGACGCCAGTAGAGGAAGGGATTGAGGTAGATGGTCCGGCCCCCCAGCACGATGCTGTCCTGTTGGAGGCGCCGTTGCAGCTGGGGATCCGGTTCAACGGTGCTGGCGGATGACGGCGCAGGGGCGGCGGTCAAGGCGCTGGTGCAGATGGCCGATGGTATCGGGGGGTTCCGCGGACCGCTAGCGCTGCGGGCATCACTCCCACTCGATCGTGCCGGGGGGCTTGCTGGTGACGTCGTAGACGACCCGGTTGATTCCACGAACCTCGTTCACGATCCGGGCCGCAACGTGGGCGAGAAAGTCGTGGGGCAGGCGCGCCCAGTCCGCCGTCATGAAGTCGGTGGTCTCCACCGCCCGCAGGGCGACGACGTGTTCGTACGTTCTCTCGTCGCCCATGACACCGACGGTCCGGACCGGCAGGAGAACGACGAACGCCTGCGCCGTCTTCTCGTAGAGACCGCTCTCGCGCAGCTCCGTCATGAAAATCTCGTCGGCTTCCTGAAGGACCGCCACTCGTTCCCGTGTCACTTCTCCGAGGATCCGGACCGCGAGCCCCGGTCCGGGAAACGGGT
>JAYKHC010000105.1:0-3344 GCA_035285465.1 Cyanobacteriota bacterium | reverse complement strand
AGCGCGGAGCGGTCCACCACCAGATCCTGGATCAGGGGGAAGGCGCGGGCCCGCCAGGGTTCCAGGGTGAGGGTGTCCCCATCGCTGAACTGGCGAAGGTAGAGCTGGCACACCGTGGTGGCGGCCTGGGGGCCGTGGGCCTGGCCGTTCACCAGAAAGCCACAGCTGCCGCAGATGCCTTCACGGCAGTCATGCTCGAAGTTCAACGGCCGCTCACCGGCCAGAATCAATTGCTCGTTGAGCCGATCGAGGGCTTCGAGCAGCGACAGATCGGTGCTGACGTTCTCCAGCCGGTAGCTTCGGAAGCCGCCTGGAGCCTTGGCCGACTCCTGACGCCAGATGCGCAGGGTGAGTGAGAGGGTCGTCATCGGTAACTTCTGGCGCTGGGCTGCAGGGCCGTGAAGCTGAGTGGTTCGCAGTGAAGCAGCGGTTCGGCAGAGGGGCCCCGGTGCTCCCAGGCGGCGATATGGGCGTACTGGCGGTCGTCCCGTAGGGCCTCACCATCCGGGCTCTGGTGTTCCTCCCTGAAGTGGGCGCCGCAGCTCTCTTCACGGGCGAGGGCATCGCGCAGCATCAGCTGGGCCAGCCCGAGGAAATCGGCCACCCGCAGGGCCTTTTCCAGCTCCGGATTCGGGCCGGTGGCCTCACCCGGGATGCGCACGTCGCCGTGAAAGCGCTGCTCCAGCTCCGCCACTTCCACCAGCCCGGCCCGCAGGCCTTCGGCCTGGCGGGAGATGCCACAGCGGTTGATCATCAGGGCTCCGAGTTCGCGGTGAAAGCCATCCACCGCCGTGCTCCCCTCCACAGCCAGCAGGGCCGCGATGCGGGTGCGAGCCAGCTCGAGCGCTTCCCGACAGGCAGGGTGGTCTGGATGAATCTCGGCTGCCGGCAGACCCGCCAGCCAGGCGGTGACCGTGGCCGGGGCGATGAAGTAGCCATCGGCGAGGCCCTGCATCAGGGCGCTGGCGCCGAGCCGATTGGCGCCATGCTCCGAGAAATTGGCTTCCCCCAGCACGAACAGTCCGGGGATCGAGCTCATCAGCTGATAGTCCACCCAGAGACCCCCCATCGTGTAATGGGGGGCCGGGTAGATCCGCAGCGGGGTCTTGTAGGGGTCGTCACCGCTGATGCGGGCGTACATCTCAAGGAGGTTCCCGTAGCGCTGAGCAATCAGCTCCTCCCCCTGTTCGGCGATCGCATCGCGCAGGTCGAGATAAACCGAGCGGCCTCCCGGCCCTACACCATGGCCGGCGTTGCACAGTTCACGGGCGCGGCGCGAGGCCAGATCCCGCGGTGCCATGTTTCCGTAGCGGGGGTAGAGACGCTCCAGGAAATAGTCGCGCTCAGCTTCGGGGATCTGCTCAGGGGGGCGCGAATCACCCGCGATCACGGGCAGCCAGATCCGACCATCATTACGAAGGCTCTCGCTCATCAGGGTGAGCTTGCTCTGACCGGGGTCACCGCTGGGGATGCAGGTGGGATGGATCTGGGTGAAGCAGGGGTTGGCGAACAACGCCCCCCGGCGGTGGGCACGCCAGATGGCGCTGGCATTCGACTTCAGCGCATTCGTCGACAGGAAATAGACGTTGCTGTAACCGCCGGTGGCCAGCACCACCGCGTGGGCTGTGTGGACCTCAAGGGCACCGGTGAGCAGATCGCGGCAGACCACCCCGCGGGCCACACCCTCGACACAGATCAGTTCGAGCATGTCGCGCCGGCAGTGCAGAGCGATCCTTCCGGCGGCCACCTGGCGTAACAGAGCCTGGGTGGCGCCGTAGAGCAGCTGCTGGCCGGTCTGGCCGCGGGCGTAGAAGGTGCGGCTCACCAGGGCTCCCCCGAAACTGCGGGTGGAAAGCGTGCCTCCGTATTCGCGGGCGAAGGGCACACCCTGGGCCACGCACTGGTCGATGATGCCGCGGCTGAGTTCCGCCAGTCGCATGCAGCCGGCCTCGCGGGCGCGGAAGTCGCCCCCACGCAGCGTGTCCGCGAACAGGCGGCTGACGCTGTCGCCGTCTCCGGCATTATCGCGGGCCGCATTGATGCCCCCCTGAGCCGCCACCGAATGGGCCCGACGCGGGCTGTCGTGGTAACTGAGAACAGTGACCCGGTAGCCCTGTTCCGCCAGGGTTGCGGCGGCAGAGGCTCCGGCCAGCCCCGTGCCTACCACCAGCACGCGCAGGTTGCGCTTGCGCAGCGGGCTGATCAGGGGCAGCTGTTCACGGGTGCGACGCCAGGCATCGGCGAGCGGACCGGAAGGCAGGCGTGGGTCGGGAAGGGTGCTCATCTCAGCAAGCCGATCCCGAGGGTCACCACCGTGAACCCCCCACCGAGGGTGATGGCCAGAATCCTGGCTGTCAGCCGGATTCGTCCGGCATTGGCGGGATTCAGAAATCCGAGGCTGCGGTGAGCGGCTTCGCCACCATGGAAGAGGTGGAGCGCCAGGGCCAGCGCGGCCAGCACATAGAGCAACAGGTTCAGCGGTTGGGCCAGCACCGTCTGCAGGGCCAGCAGTTCGGAGCCGTCCGGAGGCCGGTGCAACCGCAGCTGAATCAGGTGCAAGACAAGAAACACCAGCAGAACCAGGCCGGCCGGACCCTGGCTGCGGGCCGCCACAGCGGCGAGCGGGCCCAGGGGATCCCGCCGGCGGCTGCGCAGCTGGGCGGTGTTACCGGCGCGCATGTTGAGCAGACGCTTGAGGAGGCTGAGCAGCGCGTGCGTGAGAGCGATGGCCAGCAGAGCAAGTTCAGCCAATGGCAGCCAGAAGCTGTGGTGCAGGCTCGCTGCCCAGTGCTCGAACAAGTCGGGATCAGGCAGAGCGATCGACACACCGGTGAGGTGCAGGATCAGAAAACCCACCAGCAACAGGCCGGAGAGCGCCACAGGCAGCCTTGCGGACACAGCCGTGATAGCGGTCAAGGGGGTGTTGAGCCCCATCAGGGAACGGACGGATGGGGCCAGAGTGACACGGAGGCTGGGGCAGTCGTGATCGACGGAATGACGTCAGAAGGCCACGTAGGCTTCAACGGCATCGCTGATGCGCCGCAGATTGGCCAGGGCGTCGCGCTCGATGTTGCGGACACGATCACGGCTGATGCCCAGCACCCGCCCGATGGCGGTGAGGCTCATCGGGGTTCCCTCTTCAGGGCTATCAGCCCCGGCGATCCCGTAGCGCATCTTGAGCACGCGGCATTGCTGAACAGGAAGCCGTTCCAGCAGGGCCCTGAGATCACCCTTCATGCATTCGTCGTTGACACGATCTTCCGGGAGATCGCCTTCGCCGGGCAGCAGATCGAGAAGTTCGGTGTCTTCACCGTCTCCCACCTTGGTTTCAAGGCTCACCGGCA
>JAYKHC010000104.1:0-11406 GCA_035285465.1 Cyanobacteriota bacterium | reverse complement strand
CTCTAACGCCCCAGATCAGAATCGGGCAGGGCAGCCTCGCCTTGACAAGTAGCCCCTGATCCCGTCTTCTGCATCTGGATGTTAGGCACTGATTTCAGGCCAGAGTGCCTCCCCTGTGGCTGTTACTTCAGTCCGGCATAGATACTTGTCTCCTGCTCGGGATAGCTCACCTAGAAGTGCTCAAATAACGTGGTGCACTTCTGCTGATACAGCTCGGGGGTGTCGGCCCTGGGCAGGCCCAGATCCAGTGCATCCTCAATGGCCATCTTCAGCGTTCGGCCAGGGCCCGGAGCGCTGGCTGAAGGTTGTCCAATCCGCCGAGGGCTTCCTTGAGCCATTGCTGCCGCGTTGCGTTGGTGTTGGCTGTGCCCTCTGGGTTGTTGGCTGTGCCCTCTGGCTTCTGCTGCGCCACCCAACCATGGGCGGCCAGCCAGGGGTCACCCACCAGCGCCGGGCGGATCGGTTTTACAGCTTTGCGACGTCTTCTTCGGGTCCATGAAGGCGCTCTGAATGTTCTCCCTGTGCTGCTGAAGCATCAGCTGGCTGGGGCGTGATGATCAGCTCGCTCGCCCATTCAGCCCGTCCAGCCGGCGCCGGACGTCCTGGAGGTCCTGCCAGGTGAGCCATCGGGGGCTGCCATGCTCCCGCGACGGATGTCTCAGCAGGTAGGAGGGGTGGAAGATCGGCATCAGCCACCGGCCTTCAAGCTCGGCCCCACGGCCCTGCCGCCACTTGCCCCTCAGGCGTGTGATGCCCGCCTTCACACCCAGCACCCCCTCCATGGCCGTGGCACCGGCCAGAAGGATCACGGCGGGATCCACAGCTGCGATCTGCTGATCGAGCCAGGGGCGGCAGGCTGCCAGTTCCTCCGGCGTGGGCCTGCGGTTACCCGGCGGTCGACACTTCACCATGTTGCAGACGTAGGCATCGGTGTTGGAGTCGATCCCCACGCTCTCCAGCAACTGGTCCAGCAGCTGACCGGCCCGGCCCACGAACGGCTGTCCACGGGCATCCTCCTGGGCGCCCGGGCCTTCCCCGATCACCATCAGCGCAGCGCTGGGATCACCGCGACTCACCACCACCTGGCTGCGACCCAGTGCCAGTCCGCAGCGTCGGCAGCTGCCGCAGGCCTCGATCAGATCCGCCGGATCCCGGCCGGGCCCTGAATGGGCGAACAGTTCGCCTTGCTGCATGGCGGTTCAGCGCAGGATCAAGCCCCTTCTATGCTCATGCATCGCTGAATGGCCGCGGCTGCCACCTGGAACGGGCATGAGACAGGATGGCGCCTCTGCCGGTCAGGTTGCCGCAGCAATGCTCTCTGCACGCGCCCGGGTGCTGCAGCCCTCTCTCACCCTGGCCATCGCCGCCCGGGCCCGGGCCCTGAAGGCTGAAGGACGGGATGTCTGCAGCCTCAGTGCCGGCGAGCCTGATTTCGATACGCCCGCCTTCATTCGTCAGGCAGCGGAGCGGGCTCTGGAAGCGGGACACACCCGTTACGGTCCGGCCGCTGGTGAGCCGGCGCTGCGGGAGGCCATCGCCGCCAAGCTCAGCGAGGAAAACGGTGTGCCGAGCAGCCAGGAGCAGGTGCTGGTCACCAATGGCGGGAAGCAGGCGCTCTACAACCTGTTCCAGGTTCTGCTGGACCCCGGCGACCAGCTGCTGCTGCCCTCCCCGTACTGGCTGAGCTACCCGGACATGGCTGCTCTCGCCGGAGCCGGAACCGTCACCATCCCCAGCAGCGCCGCCGACGGCTTTCACCTGGATCCTGAAGCCCTGGAGCGGGCGATCACACCCCGCAGCAAGCTGCTCGTGATCAACAGCCCCGGCAACCCCAGCGGCGCCGTGCTCAGCCGCAGGGAACTGGAGGCGATCGCTGCGGTGCTGCGCCGCCATCCCCAGCTGGCGGTGGTCTGCGATGAGATCTACGAATTCCTCACCGCGCCCGGCCATGTTCACCACAGCCTGGCGTGTGTCGCCCCAGACCTGGCCGGCCGCATCTTCATCGTGGGGGGCTGTGCGAAGGGCTGGGCGATGACCGGTTGGCGCATCGGCTGGCTGGCCGGGAACCAGGAGGTGATCCGAGCTGCAGCGGCCCTGCAGAGCCAGAGCACCAGCAACGTCTGCACCTTTGCTCAGTACGGAGCCCTGGCGGCGGTCACGGGGTCACGGGAGTGCGTGCAGGCGATGGCCGTCAGTTTCAACGAGCGCCGTGAGCAGCTCAGCGCCGGGCTCCAGAGCATCCCAGGCATCAGCCTGCGGCCGCCGGAAGGCGCCTTCTATGCCTTCCCCGACGTGAGTCGCTACGGGATCGACTCCGTTTCGCTCTGCACCCGTCTGCTGGATGAGGCCGGCCTGGCTGTCGTACCGGGCCAGGCCTTCGGAGACGACCGTTGCATCCGTCTGTCCTGTGCTGCGTCGCCTGAGACGATTGATGATGGACTGGCGCGCCTCGGACGTTTCCTGGCAGCGCTGTGATACCAGTTGCTTCTTGATGCGCATTCGATCCCTGCGTCTCCTTTGTTCCATCCGTCTGAGAGAGCGCCTGACGGCGGTGCTGGCAGGCCTGTCACTCACCCTGCTTCCGGCGATTGACCCCTCCCTGCCGACGGCTGTCAGGGCTCAGGGAGCAGTCGCCTCCACCCGGAGCAGCGGGCTCGTTCAGCTGCGCATCGGCGCCATCCCCGATCAGAACCCCGAAAAGCTCAATCGCCTCTACGGGCTGGTGGCCCGTGAGCTCGCCCAGCAGCTGGGTGTGTCCGTGAAATACGTGCCGGTCACCGATTACGCGGCAGCGGTGAGCGCTTTCCGCACCGGTGATCTCGATCTGGTGTGGTTCGGGGGCCTGACCGGCGTGCAGGCCAGTCTGCAGAAGCCGGGCTCCCGGATGCTGGCCCAGCGCGACATCGATGCCCAGTTCTACAGCGTGTTCATCGCCAATCCCAGAAGCGGCCTGAAACCGATCCGCTCGATCCAACAGCTCACCGAACTCAAGGGCAAGCGCTTCACCTTCGGCTCGGAGAGCTCCACCTCCGGGCGGCTGATGCCCCAGTATTTCCTCAGCCAGGCGGGCGTGAAGCTCAAAGACTTCGCCGGCGGAGCGCCCGGGTTCAGCGGCAGCCATGACGCCACCATCGCCCTGGTGCAGAGCGGTGCCTACGAAGCCGGAGCCGTGAACGAGCAGGTGTGGAAAGCCAATCTGCGCAGCGGCAAGGCCAACCGCAGCAAGGTGTTCCAGATCTGGCGCACCCCCCCTTACCCCGATTACCTCTGGCTGGCCCAGCCCAACCTGGACCAGCGCTTCGGGAAGGGATTCACCCAGAAGGTTCAGAAGGCGATCATCGCCTGGCGACCCAGTGATCCCGAGCAGAAGGTGATCCTGGGCCTGTTCGGTGCCCAGCAGTTCACCCGGGTCAACCCCTCGGAATACCGGAAGATCGAGACGGTGGGTCGCCAGATCGGCAAGATCCGCTGACCCGGGTCGCGGAACGGGTTCAGGTGAGCAGCAGCCTGTCCACGAACTGACGCCAGCTGAGACCCCGGGGAGAGCGTGCAAACAGCGCCCTCTCCTCCGCGACAGCCAGGGGAGGGACCCCCACGCTGGTGAGCAGCCGTCTGAGCTCGGCTGGATCGAGCCGGTCGTCGCCGTTGGCATCCACCGGCAGCAGGTAGGTGAGCAGCCGGCCCTCACCAGCGCGCAGACGCTGGAGGCGGAGCATCAGTTCCGCAAACTCCCCGGCGTCCACCTGCCCATTTCGATCCAGATCCATGGCTGAGAGCACGGCCGTGAGCGGGTCCACCAGCTCCTCTCGGTTCTGGGACACCCCGTGTTCAGGCTGCAGCCCCTCCAGCAGCTCCGCTGCACTGATCGCTCCGTCGCCATCCCGGTCGAGGCGCTGGAACAGTTGCGAGATCCTGCGGCGGGTGCTGATCGGAACCCGTCCAGCCAGCAGCGGCTGGCGCTGGCCCTTGAGAGACAGATCGAGGTTGCGGCGGAAATCGCCCAGCACGGTGCGTGCCAGCACAAAGCGTTGCCGGTGTTCCTCGGGCGTCTGGATGGCATGCAGGGAGACCGGAAGCAGGGCCGGCAGGGTCCGACGGACCAGCAGCTGAACCAGCCAGGTGGCGAGCACAAAGGCCAGGGTGAAGGACGGCCAGCCCTGGGCCGGACTGATGCTCCACAGCCACTGAATCAGGCTCGCCAGCACCGCGCCCGCCAGGGCCACCGCCAGGCTGCCCAGGCCAGGGGCATAGAAAATCCCCCCGATCGCAATCGCCACCAGCACGCCGTTGTATCCCCAGAGGCCCTGGGCAATGGTTTCAGGAGAGGCTCCGAGCAGAAGCGCCGCAGCCATCCCCACCAGGGCCCCGAGCAGACCCAGCCCCGCGGCCAGCGGGCTCGCCAGGGCCACGGCCAGCAGCACCAACCAGGCACTCCAGAGATTGGAACAGAGGAACACCTGGCCGATGGAATGGGGCAGGCCCAGGGCAAGGGCCTGCCAGGTGTCGTCCAGCCCCGGCGAGGCCAGAGGTTCCGCCAGGGTGAGGACGGATCCGGGGCCCAGCGCTCCCACGGCCCGCAGCATCCAGGTGATCACCACGAACGGCAGGGTCAGAGGAGGTAGATCCAGGGTTCGGTGCAGGCTGCGCCGCCACCCTTCCAGAGCCAGAGTGCTCAGCGAAGCCGCGACAACCACAAGCCCTCCCCAGGCCGGTCCGGCCAGGGGGTGATGCTCCAGATCGGCGATCGCTGCCACGGCACAGCCCACCAGCGCGCCGTTGAAGCCGTGGATGCCTTCGCGGCGCAGGTTCTGCTGCAGGCCCAGCAGTGCTGAGGTGGCGTGGGCGGCTGCGGTGCCGAGCAGCGCCAGCAAGGCTGTGGAGGGGGATTGCACCCCAAAGGCCACCAGCAACAC
Organism: Cyanobacteriota bacterium; assembly: GCA_035285465.1. Classification (GTDB taxonomy): domain Bacteria; phylum Cyanobacteriota; class Cyanobacteriia; order PCC-6307; family Cyanobiaceae; genus UBA5018. Next base: position 6,493 of record JAYKHC010000104.1, on the reverse strand, counting down.
CAGGCCGCTGATCGGGTTATTGATGAAGATCACCTGGGCGAGGCCCCTCAGGCCTCCCAGGATCCACAGCAGATCGGGGTGACGCGCCTCCAGCCGTGCCTGGAGCTCGTGCTGGGTGCCGCTGGTGGGGAGAAGCTGCTGAAGCCGTGTCGGTCGCGACGAGGGAGGCCGGAGGATTCCCTTGAGCAGCTCGTAGCCGGAATCAGGAATGCCGTTCATCGCCCAGGCGGGCGTCCAGCGCCTCCAGCACCTCCTGGTAAAGACAGAGGGAAAGCTCCGCCAGGTTGTTGAGGGAGTCGAGATGGGGATTGATCTCGCAGATCTCCCAGCAACACACCCTGGGATCGGCCAGGAGGGCACGCAGGAGCTGGCGGCATTCATCCACCCAGAGCCCGCCGGGCACCGGCGTGCCGGTGCCCTTGCAGATGGTGGAGTCCATGGCGTCCATGTCGAAGCTCACATAGATCAGATCCACATCGGCGAGATGCTCCAGGCACCGCCCGGCAGCCCGCTCGCCGCCCAGTTGCCTCACCTCGTCCGTGCTGAGCACGGGAATGCCGAAGCTCCTGATCGTGAATTGCTCGGCCGACTCGGTATCGCGGACGGCGACGTAGATCAGATCGGCCAGGTCGATGGATGGGCGGCCCGTCCCGCTGAGGTTCTGAAGTTCCTTCCAGATCAGGCAGGTGGTGGCGTCGGGTTGGTTGATGGCCTGAGAGTGATTGTCGTGGCCGGCGGCGATTGCCAGGGGCATGCCGTGCATGTTCCCCGAGGGGGTGGTGAACGGGGAATGGATGTCGGCATGGGCATCGATCCAGACGACTCCCAGCCGCTGATCCGGATGCGCCCGGCGGATGCCGGCGAGGGTGGAGGCCGCCGTGGAGTGATCGCCGGCGATCACGATCGGGAACAGGCCACGCTTCAGGCTGGAGCTCACCAGGTCCGTCGCCTGCCGCATCACCTCCGCAATGGCCTCGATGTGGCGGGCATGGGGGGTGGCGATGCCGCTGCCCGGATCGGCGCTCCGGGCCTCCGGCCTCGACTGGCCCTGAATCTCCTCAATCAGACGGTCACTGATCTGGCGGAGATGCAGCTGATGATCGGCAGCCTGCTTGAGGAGATCAATGCCGGAGCCGGCTCCACGCGTGCCGGCTCCGAGGTCGCAATCCACCTCCAGCAGAGCCACCCGGGGATGGGTCGCGGCCCCGACGTACTGCGACAGGGTTTTCCTGAGCTGTTTCAGATCGGCCAGTGACAGCTCAACCGCCGGATGGGAATCCAGGAGCGACAGAAGTTCCTCCGGACTGATCAGCCCATCGCCGTCCCGATCCAGCCCCGCCAGCAGTTCGGCCACCGGAGGCAACCCCGGGCACAAGGGCGACAGAGCGATCAGCAGCTCCGCAAGCTCAGCGGCACACAGCCGTCCATTGCCATCGCGGTCGATGAGTTCGAAGATCGCCTCCACCTGCCTGGCGAGGGCCAGCCCCCCTCTCCCCTCGGCCCAGTGGTTGAACTCGCTGAGGGTGAGCTCACCGGCCAGACTCAGTCTCTCCCGCAGGGCGTCGCCATCAGAGGGGCTGATCACACCCGCCATGCTGAGCAGCACATGCTCAACCTCGGAAGTGGAGATCCAGCCATCGTCGTTGAGATCAAACTGCCTGAACAGCTTGCTGAAATCACCAGGACTGCGGGTGGATGTCATGTCATCTGCCAAGGCGGCACTCAACGTCTGCCCAGCGGGTGTTTCTGTAACGGTGCTCACGATCCAGGAAAGTCTTTCGAATCAGCTCCACGGGGATTGGATCTAGCGTTGAGACGCATTCACCGGTTCAGCGTCGGCGCTGTTTCACGGGCTGCCCCCTGGAGTGGTCATGGTTTTCAAAGGATCCCTGGATGAGCTCAAGCTGGTGGTGGCCCAGCTCGGGGTGCCCTGCAGCTGGCACCACAAAGGTGCCTATGAGCTGGCTGTCTTTGAAGATGGTGTGAGCAACCTGAAACTCAACTGGTGGCCGCTCAAGGGCGATCTCCGCCTCGTGGGTGATCCGGAGGTCCGCGATGATCTGCAACGCAGGCTTGAGCAGCTGCTGAGTCGTCAGTCCTGAAGCCAGCCAGGCGGCAGGATGGTCGCCGGCTCTCCTCCAGGGTTGGCGAACCGGATCCGACCGTCCCCGTGTTGCTCAGTCTTCGAGACGTCAGTGTGCGCGGGCGCGGCCAGCCCAGGCTGGATCGGGTCTGCCTCGACCTGACCGCCGGCGAGCGGGTGGCGTTGATCGGCCCCAGCGGGGCGGGCAAGAGCTCCCTGCTCGCCGTGGCCAATGGCCAGTTGCCCCCCGATGGGGGCCAGGTGTTCTGGTTCGGGGAGTCTCAGGCTCGCAGCGGCAGTCGCCGTCGCCGGCGCCAGCAGACCCGGATCGGCATGCTCTGGCAGGAGCTGCGTCTGATCGAGGAGCTCAGTGTGCAGCAGAACATCAATGCCGCCCGGCTGGCCCACTGGGGCTGGCCGCGGGCGCTGCTCAACCTGCTGGTGCCTGTGGACACGGCCGCTTGTGCCGCCCTGCTGGAGCGGCTGGATCTCAATCCCGATCTGCTGGCCCAGCCTGTGGCGGCTCTGTCCGGAGGTCAGCGGCAACGCGTGGCCCTGGCCCGGCTGCTGAGGCAGGATCCGCTGCTGGTGCTGGCGGATGAACCGCTGGCGAGCCTGGATCCACGGCTTGCTCAGGAGCTGCTGGGCCTGCTGCTGCAGCAGGCGAATGCGCCACGAGCCCTGTTGATGAGCCTGCACCGGCCCGATCTGCTGCAGCACTTCCAGCGGGTGGTTGGACTGCGGGCCGGGCGGGTGGTCTTCGATCTTGCCCCCGCCGAGCTGGAGGCCGAACAGCTGGCGGCGCTCTATTCGGGCTGCGAGCCTTGCCCATGAAGCCGGCCCCACCGCTGTGGGTGCTGGTCCCGGCCCTCGTCATGGTGCCGGTGCTGCTGTTGCTCCCCGGGATCAGCCATGGAGGTGGCTGGGAGCTGATCGGTCAGTTCGCCTGGGCCGCCGTCAACCCCTCGCTCGACCCGGTCGTGCTCCGCTCGGTGCTGCAGGGGCTCGCAACCACGCTGGGCATCGCGCTGCTGGGCTGGGCGGTCAGCCTGCTGCTCGGTCTTGTCCTGGGGGTGCTCAGCTCCCGCACGGTGTGGCGCATGCTCGCCGGCAGCAGCTGGCCCGCTGAGCTGCTGCGCCGGTTGCTGGCGGTGCCGCGCGCCATTCATGAACTGCTCTGGGGCCTGCTGCTGCTCTCCCTGCTGGGCCTGAATCCAGCGGTGGCGATCGCGGCGATCGCCCTTCCCTACGGAGCTCTCGTGGCCAGGATGATCAGCGATCTGCTGGATGCGCTGCCCACCCGACAGCTGGAGGCGCTGCGCTGCGCAGGGGCGGGCCCGTGCGGGGCCCTGCTGACCGCGATCGGACCGCCCCTGATGCCCCAGGTGATCAGCTACGGGGGCTACCGGCTCGAGTGCGCCCTGCGCAGCGCCACCCTGCTCGGGGTGTTCGGCCTCGGGGGCCTGGGCAACGAGTTGCTGCTCACCCTGCAGTCGCTGCAGTTCCACGAGCTGTGGAGTGGCCTGTGGCTGCTGCTGGCTGTGATGCTCAGCCTGGAGGCCCTGGTGTCGGGCCTGCGCCGCCGCTGGAGCATGCCGGCACGGCTGGCCCTCGAACAGCGGCATCCCGTGGGACGTTCCAGCCGCGAGCTGCTGTTGGCGGCGGCGGCCCTGCTGCCGCTGCTGCTGGGGGTGGGTCGCGCCCTGGCGGTGGATCCGGCGGCGCTGCTGCACTGGCAGCCCCTTCCTCCACTGGCGCCCGGCGGCTGGCAGGCGGCCCTGGCGTTGCCCTGGTTGGCCATGGTGGGGCAAACGCTGCTGCTCACCCTGGTGGCGGCGGCCCTGGCGGTGGGGGGGGCGCCGCTGCTGTTGCTGGTGGTGGCCCCCTGGCGCTGGGGCGGCTGGCTGCTGCGCTTGCTCTGGGCCCTGGGGCGGCTGTGGCCGCCACCGCTCACCGCCCTGCTGCTGCTGTTCGTGTTCAAGCCCAGCCTGACCACGGCCGCCCTGGCGCTCGGGTTCCACAACCTGGGGATCCTGGGGCGTCTGCTGCTGGAGGGGGTCGAGGCCACCGGCCCCGAACGGGAGGAGGCCCTGCGCTGCAGTGGCAGCGGCGCACGGCTGGCGCTGCTCTACGGCCGCTTCAGCGGCCTGGCCCGCTCCTATCTGGCCTATGGCGCCTACCGGGCCGATGTGATCCTGCGGGAAACGGTGGTGGTGGGTATGGTGGCGGGAACGGGCTTAGGCAGCCAGCTGCGGGAGAGCCTCAGTGCCTTCGCCTTCGACCAGCTGGCCCTGCTGCTGGCGGCCTACGCCCTGCTGACGCTGCTGGGGGAAGATCTGAGCGACCGAGCCCGTCGGGCGCTGCTGCGCGCATGAGCCTCACCATCCCGCGCAAGCTGATCGTGCTGGGGGACAGCGGCGTCTACGGCTGGGGGGACCCGGAGGAGGGGGGCTGGTGTGAACGGCTGCGTCGGCACTGGATGGGGCTGCCCGGGGCACCGGTGCTCTACCCCCTGGGGGTGCGCGGCGACGGACTGGAGCGGGTGGCGGCCCGCTGGCAGCAGGAGGTGAGCTGCCGCGGGGAACTGCGCCGCCAGCTGCCCCAAGGGGTCCTGCTGGCGCTGGGGCTGAATGACAGCGCCCGGGTGGGCCGCGCCGATGGGCGCCGCCAGCTCGACCCCGAGGGGTTCCTGTTCGGCCTGCAGCAGCTGCTGGGCCAGATCCGCGCCATGGCGCCGGTGCTGGTGCTGGGGCTCACCCCCGTGGATGAGCAGGCCATGCCCTATGCGGACCTGCTCTGGTACGGCCAGGACGCGGTGCGGCAGTACGAACGGTTGCTGGAGGAGGCCTGCCTGGAGGCGGATGTGCCGTTCCTGCCCCTGCTCGATGGCCTGCTGGCGGACCCCGCCTGGCTGCAGTGGCTGGGGCCCGACGGGCTGCACCTCAACAGCGAAGGGCACCGGCAGGTGTACGAACGGGTGCGCCACTGGCCGGCACTGCTGCGCTGGGCCGGTCTGCAACCGCTGCAGGGCACCACACCGCTGGCCTGATCGCCTCCCCCGATTGGGGGAATCGGGTCAGCGCCGTCGAGGGACGGGCCGGCAAGCGACGGCAACGACCGTGGAAACACGGACCCCCACAGCCCCATGAGCGCCCCTTCCCGCTGCCGCAACGCCGAATTGCTGGCGGCCTACGGCCGCTGCCGCTGCACCGCCAACCGCAACGCCGTGGTCAATGCCAACCTGCCGCTGGTGTGGCGGCTGGCACGGGAGGAAAGCCAGCGCAGCGGCCACCCCTTCGACGATCTGGTGCAGGTGGGATGCCTCGGGCTGATCCGGGCGGTGGAGCGCTACGAGATCCAACAGGGCACCACCTTGAGCACCGCAGCCTGCCCCTGGATCCGTGGCGCCATGCGCCACTACCTGCGCGACCGCTGCAAACCGCTCACCGGCAGCCACCACCTGCTTGAGCTGGTGGGGCGTGGCCAGCGGCTGCAACAGCAGCGGTTGCATCAGGGGCTGACGCCCCTGCCCCAGGCCGCCCTGGCGCAGGCCCTTGGCACCACGGTGGAGCGCTGGCAGGAGGGGCTGGAGCTGCAACGGCGCCTGCGGCTGGTGAGCCTCGATCAACCCTCCGGGGCCGCCGATGGCAGCTGCCTGGTGGAGCTGCTGCCGGCGCCGGAGCGGGAGAGCGAAGGGGCCGATGGTTACGGCGCCGTGATCCGCTGGGAGCAGCGGCGGCGGCTGTGGCGCGGCTTGAAGGGGTTGGAACGCAGCCAGCGTCGACTGGTGCTGGGGCGGGTGCTGCTGCAGCGCTCCTGGCGGGAGCTGGGGCAACCCCTGGGGCTCAGCGGCAAGGTGAGCCAGCGGCGCTGCCGGCAGGCCCTCGAGCAGCTGCGGGAACGGCTGCAGGAGAGCGAACCCCCCGCATCAGCGCCGGTGCAATCCGCGACTCACACCAGCCCCAACCCCTGGGCCACCACCATGGCCAGCACGGCGGCCAGCAGGGTCTGAATCGCATTCACCAGCTCGTTGCTGAGCCAGTGCCAGCGCTGCTGCAGTTCCGCGCCGATCCAGCTCTCCAGCAGGGTGGCCACCAGACCCACCAGGGTCACCAGCAGCCAGCCGGCGCCATCGCTCAGCAGCCCCAGCCGCAGCATCAGCGCCGCCATCACGGCACTGCCCAGGAGGCTGGCGGCGGTGCCCTCCACGCTGATGGCCCCCTCCGTGCCGGGGGGCACCGGCTGGAGGCTGGTGATCAGCACCGTGTGGCGCCCCCAGCGCTTGCCGATCTCACTGCCGCAGGTGTCCGCCAGCTTGGCGGCGAAGCTGGCGGCGAACCCCAGCTGCAGCAGGGCCACCGGAGCCGTGGGCAGCACCGTGAGCACCGCCAGGGTGGCGCCGGTGGCGGC
>JAYKHC010000103.1:0-31810 GCA_035285465.1 Cyanobacteriota bacterium | reverse complement strand
AAGCGTCAGTTCCTAAACTTTTCGGTTGTCCAGGTGCTGCCTCCTCCACCCCGGTCCCCCGGAGCTCTCGGTGGCTCGCTGCCTCTCGGCAACTCAGAAAACCTACAACATCGTCGGCTCGCGCCTTCACAGACCGTTGCAGGGGGCATTGCTGGGGCTTCCGTTCCAGGAAAGCGGCCTGGAGAGTGAATTCCTCTACCAGAACGCACTGAGGGTCGTGACTCTCAGGCCGAAGCAATGCGTCACCCGGAGGCGACTCAAAAATCTTACACCACGGGCCGCCTGCCCCGTTGAAGCCGCATCCACCGGCAGGGGAGTCTTTCGCGAGCACCCTGGTTCAGGTAGGAGGAGGGCCGGTGGGATCCCTTGCTGCGCTCGGACATCACAGCCACGCCGGAGCCGTGAACGATGGCGAGGTGTTTGTGCGCGACAACGTGCCGGCGATGCTCCACCTGCTCAGCCAGGGATGCCGGTGCTGAGGCGACGGCCCAGCAAACAACACGGAGAGCACGGGCCAAGTCTGATGTGGTTTTTCAGAGCCGCCGTTCAGCAGCGCGGCCAGCGCTTCGCTTCAGCCGACCGGCTGTTGATGGAACCGATGCAGGCTCTGTTGGACCCGTGCTCCTGCAGCCAGCTCAACCCATGGCCCCGGCCACAGGGGGCTGAATCCTTCGCTGGCCCCAGAGGAACCTGGGTGGGGCGCAGGCCCCTCAGAGGTGAACCTCCTGACCTCAGCAGCCCATAAAAAAAGCCGCTGCAGGGCAGCGGCGGGACGGAACGATGAAAGACGTTCAGAAAAGGCCCAGGGTCAGAGACTTATCGATGGGGAGAGCAGCACCGATGCCCAGGTAGATCGTAAAGAAGGTACCGAACAGAAACACGGACATCGCGACAGGGCGACGGAAAGGGTTCTGAAACTTGTTGAAGCTCTCAATGAACGGAACAAGCATCAACCCGAGAGGCACCATCGTTTGAAGAGCGATGCCAAGCAACTTGTTCGGGACAACTCGCAGGATCTGGAAAACAGGGTAGAGGTACCACTCGGGAAGGATCTCCAGTGGAGTTGCAAAAGGATCAGCCTTGTCGGCAAGCATGGCTGGATCGAGAACAGCGAGGCCCACAATGCATCCGATGGTTCCGAGGATCACCACCGGGAACATGTAGAGCAGATCATTAGGCCAGGCAGGCTCTCCGTAGTAATTATGGCCCATGCCCTTGGCAAGCTTGGCGCGAAGGTTGGGATCCGTGAGATCTGGCTTCTTGAGAATGTGCATGACTCAGGGCTGGGGTTCAGCAGATGGGGGTAGACGGGGAGGACTTACAAGCAAATTCGTTGGAAAGCCTGGATCACAAAGGACCTGAAATACCCTGTTTGCGGATCATCAGGAAGTGCATGAGCATGAAAACAGCGAGCAACCAGGGCATCACAAAAGTATGCAGGCTGTAGAAGCGTGTCAGCGTGGCCTGTCCAACACTTTCACCACCGCGAAGCAGTTCAACCATGAAATCGCCCACAACAGGAACAGCTGCAGGGACACCACTCACGATCTTGACAGCCCAGTAACCCACCTGATCCCAGGGCAGGGAATAGCCGGTGACTCCGAAGCTGACGGTGATCACGGCCATTGTGACTCCGGTGACCCAGGTGAGCTCACGTGGACGCTTGAAACCACCTGTGAGGTAGACCCTGAAGACATGCAGGATCAACATCAGAACCATCATCGAGGCGCTCCAGCGGTGCACGGAGCGGATCAGCCAGCCGAAACTCACATCGGTCATCAGAAGCTGAACCGACGCGTAGGCCTCAGCCACCGTGGGCTTGTAATAAAAAGTCATGGCGAATCCAGTGGCGAACTGGATCAGGAAGCACACCAGGGTGATGCCGCCGAGGCAATAGAAGATGTTGACGTGCGGTGGCACGTACTTAGCGGAGATGTCGTCGGCGATGGCCTGGATCTCCAGGCGCTCCTGGAACCAGTCGTACACAGGAGACGACTTTGCAGCAGGAGAAGAGTTCGCCATGCAGCGAGTGAGGTCAGTTGCGAGAGTCTACTGATTGCTTCGAGGCTGCCGTGAGCTCGCCGCGCTCAGGTCGATTCGCTGCCCTGGCATGGCTTCTGGCCCTGCTGCTCGGTGCGGCTGCCCCGGTTCTGGCTCTCAGCGACACCCAGCAACTGGTGGTGGAGGCCTGGCGTCTGGTGAACCAGAGCTACGTGGACCCGACCCGTTTCGAGCAGGTGCAATGGAAACGGCTGCGCCAGAAGGCCCTTGAGCAACCGATCCGGTCCAGCCGTGAGGCCTACGACTCGATCAGCACGATGCTGGCGCCCCTGGGAGACCCCTACACCCGCCTGCTGCGACCGGAGGAATACAGCAGCCTCAGGGACAACACCCAGGGCAACGTCAACGGGGTGGGGCTTCAGCTTGGCCTGCGCAGCAGCGATGACCAGATCATCGTGATCGCTCCCCTGGATGGTTCACCGGCCGCCGAGGCCCGGATCCAAAGCGGCACAGCGGTTCTGGCTGTGAATGGGGTGAGCACCGAGGAGCTCGGCCTCGAAGGCACAGCGGATGCTCTTCGGGGAGCAGCCGGAACCCAGGTGCTGCTCTCGCTGCAACCCCCTGGCGGCCAGCAACGTGAGTTGGAGCTTGAGCGGCGGACGGTGGATCTGCAACCGGTGCGCACACGCCTGCTCCAGCGAGACGGGCATCAGCTCGGCTACCTGCGGATCACCCAGTTCTCCGAACCGGTACCCACCAAGGTGGAAGCGATTCTCACCAGCCCGTCCATCGCCGACTGCGAGGGGGTGATTCTGGATCTTCGTAACAATTCCGGAGGGTTGGTGAGTGCGGGCCTTGCCGTCGCCAATGACCTGCTCGACAACCAACCGATCGTGACCACCCAGGCCCGGGACGGAATCAGCTCTCCTGCTCAGTCCCGTCCCGGACAGCTGTATCAGGGGCCTCTGGTGACCCTGGTGAACGGTGGAACAGCCAGCGCCAGTGAAATCCTGGCCGGAGCCCTTCAGGACGATGGACGCAGCCTGCTGCTGGGGGATCGGACCTTTGGCAAGGGGCTGATCCAGACCCTGATCCCCCTGGGTGATGGCAGCGGCCTGGCGGTGACCGTGGCCCGCTACCTCACCCCCCGGGGCCGGGACATCCAGAACCTGGGCATCCTGCCGGACCTCCCACTTCCACCACCGGAACCGCTCAATCCGGGAAGCCCGGACGATGCATGGATCGACCTGGCGGCCTCCGCTCTCCTTGAGCAGCTGCGATGAAAGGTCCCCGCACCTACCACGACCCGCTCCACGGCGCGATACGGCTCGATCCCTGCGAGCCGGCCGAAGCGCTGGCCATTGCGCTGATCGACACCGCACCGTTTCAGCGGTTGCGCCGCATCCGTCAGCTCGGGCCGGCATTCCTCACGTTTCATGGTGCCGAGTCGAGCCGCTTCACCCATTCGCTCGGTGTTCTGCATCTGGCCCGACTGGCCCTGCAGCAGCTGGAGCGCAACCATCCCGAACTGAGGGCTCAGCGCGGCCTGCTCTATGCGGCAGCCCTGCTGCATGACGTGGGGCACAGCCCACTCAGCCACTCCGGAGAGGAGATGTTTTCCCTCACCCACGAGACCTGGTCAGGCCGGCTGATCCGCGAGCATCCAGCCCTGCATGACCCCCTGGAGGCCCTGGCTCCCGGCATGGCGGCCAACGTGGCGGATCTTCTGGAGCACAGCCCGTGCGGCACCCGGGCCATCAAGGCCCTGGTGAGCAGCCAGCTCGACTGCGACCGGCTCGACTATCTGCTGCGGGACAGTCACAGCACAGGGGCCCGATTCGCCCAGCTCGATCTGGAGAGGATTCTGGCGGCCTTCACCGTGGCCCCGGATGGGACTCTGGCGATCCATCCACGGGGACTTCTCGCCGTTGAGCACTACCTGGTGGCCCGAAGCCTGATGTATCGCAGCGTGTACAACCACCGCCTCAATGTGGTGTGCAACTGGCTGCTGTCCCGTGCGATTGCAACCGCCCGAGAGCTGGGGCCTGGTCGGCTCTACGCCGATCCGGTGATGGAGCGCTGGCTCTGGGGGCACCAGAGCCTCGACCTTGAAGCTTTTCTGGCCAACGATGACGTGCGCACCTGTTACCACCTGCTGCGCTGGATGGAGGAGGGGCCGGCCGAGCTGGCTGAACCCTGCACGCGGCTGTTGCAGCGCCGTCTGCTCAAGGCCACCGACGTGGCCGCGCTGTGCTGCGGCGAGCGGCTGGAACTGCTGGCCATGGCCCAGCGGCTCAGCACGGCTGCCGGACTGGTTCCGGATCGCTGCTGCGCCCTGCTCACCCGCCAGATTCATGGCTACGACCCCTACCGCGGCGGGCTGCGACTCTGGGACGGACATCGCCTCCATGCCCTGGAGCAGCGTTCAGCGCTGGTGCAGAGTCTGATCCAGCCCAGCGAGGTGGTTTGGCTGATCCATCCAGCGGAGGTGAGCGAGCCGCTCGGTCGGAGGCGGCTGGAGCTGGAAAGCTCGGGTTCGTGAGTTCAGATCGAGGCAGAGGCTGATGGCGGCCCTGTGGATCGAGCCGTCATCGGGCAGACCAACGCGGCGTCTGGTTCTTCCGGAAGGAGAGCAGGAGCCGCGAGCCCTGGTGGAGGCAGCTCTGGAAAACAGGCGGCTGCTGCGACCTGGTTCAGACGCCGGACCGCTGGAACTGGATTGCGGCGATCGCCGACTCGGAGCCTGCGATCTGGCGGCGATCCGCCATCGGCTGGCAGCAGACGGCCACGAGCTTTCGCTGGTCCTGAGCCAGGACCCCTTCACCCGTGTGGCCGCCGCGGCGCTCGGAGTGATCTGGATGGCAACGCCCGTCCAGGCCGCGCCCGGGGAAGCCGACCCTGACCCCGTGCTTCCCGCCACGGTCTGGAACCGCGACAGCCTCACCCTCCACCGCGGCACGGTGCGATCCGGCGACCAGATTGATGCTCCGGGATCCCTGCTGGTGCTGGGGGATGTGAATCCTGGGGGCCGGGTGCGAGCCGCTGGTCACGTGCTGGTCTGGGGCCGGCTGAGGGGAGTTGCGCAGGCCGGCAGCCTGGGTGATCAGGACGCCCGGATCGTGGCTCTCCAGCTACGGCCCCTTCAGCTCAAGATTGCCGATGTGCTGGCTCGAGGCCCTGAAGAACCTCCCCCACCCGGACTGGCCGAGGAGGCCAGGCTCGTGGAGGGGACGATCCGGATCGCAGCTGCCGGGCCGACCTGGCCGCTCAACATCGGCTCATGATGGCCGCGCTGCTCACGCACAGGTGCATGGAATGAGCGAGAGGCTTAACCTTTGTGAACCCCAGCGCCTGCCGTGAGCTCCGCCGCTTCCCGCACAATCCTGATCTGCTCCGGCAAAGGGGGTGTGGGCAAGACCACCCTCACAGCGAATCTGGGCATCGCCCTGGCCAAGCTCGGGAAACGCACGGCGGTGCTGGATGCCGATTTCGGCCTGCGGAATCTCGACCTGCTCCTGGGCCTGGAGAACAGGATCGTCTACACGGCCCAGGAGGTGCTGGCTGGAAGCTGCCGGCTTGAGCAGGCCCTTGTGAAACACAAGCAGGAACCCAACCTGGCCCTGCTGCCCGCCGGCAATCCCCGGATGCTGGAGTGGCTCACCCCCGAAGACATGCAGAACATCGTTGAGATGGTGAGGGAGCGGGTTGATTTCGTGCTGATCGACGCACCGGCCGGAATCGAAGGGGGTTTCAAGAACGCCATGGCCGCCGCGCGCGAGGCGATTGTGGTGACGACGCCGGAAGTCTCAGCCGTGCGCGACGCTGATCGGGTGATCGGCCTTCTGAACAGTCACGGGGTCAAACCCATCCAGCTTGTCCTCAACAGGGTGCGGCCGAAGATGATCGCGAACCAGGAGATGCTCGCGGTCGGTGATGTCACGGACATCCTGGCCCTGCCCCTTCTGGGTCTGGTGCTGGAGGACGAACAGGTGATCGTGAGCACCAACCGCGGCGAACCTCTCACGCTCAATGGCAGTGGTTCCCCCGCCGGCCGTGCCTACACCAATGTGGCCCGCCGCCTCTGCGGGGAAGACATCCCCTTGATCGATCCCTCCCAGGAACGCCGAGGACTCCGAGCCAAGATCGGCCGGCTGATGACCAAAAAGCTGTTCTGAACGGCGATGACCCTTCGCGATCTGCTCAACAGGCTGCTGGGCCGCCAGCAGGCCAGCGCCGGAACCGCCAGGCAGCGGTTACAGCTTGTGCTGGCCCATGACCGCTCCGATCTCAATCCAGAACTGCTTGAGCGGATGCGTCAGGAAATCCTGGAGGTGGTGAGCCGCTACGTGGAGATTGATGTGGAGGAGGGCGACGTGAGCCTGGAAACGGAAGACCGGGTCACAGCGCTGGTGGCAAACCTGCCGATCAGACGGGCCCGATCCCAGCCGCTGTCCACAGCAGGAGATCGAACCTCAGCCCTGCCGGGCGAAACGGACGGCTGATTGCTGATTCAGGCGCTGTGGCAACCCTGATGGCAGCCAGCACCGACGGCCATGCCCAAACCTCAGAGCAATTCATTCCAGGAGTCGATCAGCCCCGCCGAAGCCCGGGTTCTGACGGAGTTGCTGCGAGGGCTGAGTAACAAGGCCATCGCCGCCAATCTGGTGCTCAGCACCCGCACAATCGAAAGTCATGTTTCCAGCCTGCTGGCCAAAACCGGCTGCCGCAGCAGAACTCAACTGATGCTCTGGGCCCTGGGGCCCGAAGGAGGCACTGGCGATACGATGCGCGGTGGGGATCAGGATTCAACACTGGAAACCCCCTGTCAGCCGGCTTAGCTCAGTGGTAGAGCAGCGCTTTTGTAAAGCGAAGGCCATCGGTTCAAATCCGTTAGCCGGCTTTCCTTCAGGGCTCTGAGCGTCCGTCTGCTCGCCGGTGATGATCGCCACTCAGCATCCAGCCGAGAAGCACCAACCCCAGCCAGGGCAGCCCGTGCAGCTCCAGAGGTCCGAGCAGCACCGAAAGAAGCGGTGCCATCAGCCAGTGAAAGGCTGCGAGGCTGATCAACACCAACAGCGTCAGGGCAGCCATCAGAACGCCAGTGGCAGTCTGTCGGGCAGGCTGGCACCACTCCGCAGAACACGCCACCCCCGAGGGCTCCAGGCCAGCACAGTGCTGGCCTGACCAGCGGCCTCAGGCCATGGCAACGGAGCCAGAAGGGGAACGGTGGGGAACAGCGCGGCGGCCTGATCCGCAGAGCTGGCGGCGGGTTCGCCCGAACGGTTGGCACTGGTGGTGGCCAGGGGGCCACTGAGGCGAAGCAGCTCCCGGGCGGGCTCGCAGGCTGGGATCCGCAGGCCCAGGCTGTTGCCACCGGGATGCAGCGCCTCTGCCCAGGGGCCGGAGGCCGGCAGCACCAGGGTGACAGCCCCGGGCCAGACCACCTCAGCCGCCTCAAGCCACTCCGGTTGCCAGGGCTGTCCGAGAGCCTGCTGCAGCTGTGAACGATCAGCCGCCATCAGGATCAGGGGCTTGTCCTGGGGGCGCTGCTTGAGCCGCCAGATCTGGCCGGCGTTAGCGGGTGCCGCAGCCAGGGCCGGCAGCGTGTCTGTGGGGAACAGAGCCGCTGATCCGGACCGGAGACTCCGGGCCAGTTCCCGGGCCTGGAGCGGCTTCGGCCCCTCAGCCTGGAGAGCAGGACACAACACATCGGTGGACATGGTTCAGACCGGTGCCCGCGCAACCGCGAAACGGAGTTTCCCCTCCAGATCGCGGTGGGCCCCGATCGGCATCAGCCCGGCCTGTCGAAGCAGGGCCAGGACGACCGGGCTCTGGTCGTGGTGGTGCTCCAGCAGCAACCACCCCCCCGGGGCCAGGTGCCTGGCGGCCCCGGCGGCAATGGTTCGGATGGCCGCCAGACCATCCGCTCCGCCGTCGAGAGCCAGGGCCGGCTCATGCTCTCGAACCAGCGGTTCCAGTGCTCCCCAGATCGAGCTGGGGATGTAGGGCGGGTTTGCCACCACCAGGTCAATCTGCCCGGCCTGGGCGGTCAGGGGACTCCACCAGTCTCCCTCCAGCAGCCTCACCCGATGGCTGAGGCCATGGGCCTTCAGGTTGGCTTCAGCCTGAACCAGGGCTGCGGAGCTCAGGTCAACGGCGATCCCTTCGGCTTCGGGCCAGTGGCGGGCCAGCGCCACCGCCAGGCAACCCGAACCGGTGCCGAGATCCGTCCACAGGGCAGGGGCTGCAGATTGGAAGCAGGCCATGGCCAATTCCACCAGCAGCTCGGTTTCGGGGCGCGGGATCAGCACACCGGGAGCCACCGCCAGCTCCAGATCCCGCCAGGGACACACGCCAACCAGGTACTGGAGCGGCTCATGGAACATCACATGGCGCGACCAGAGATCCTCAAGCTCCCCGAGCGGCCTCCTCAGCTGGAGCGACTGATTCGGATCCAGCGAAAGGGCCCGGAGCCGCTGGCGATCCACTCCAGCAGACAGATCCAGCAGCCAGTCGAGATCGGCTGCATTCCCCCCTCCAGCGAGCAATCGACGCCGCCACTGGATCAGTTCAGCACCGCTGAGCGTGGCCCGGCCTGGTGGCATGGATCAACTGTAGATCGGTTGCCAGCACAGGCCTGGCCGGGCCCTGAGCTCTCCAGCCAGCTCAAGGGCCAGCAGCCGCGCCGACACTGCAGCCACCGGTTGATCCAGGATCTGGCAAAGCTGCTCCAGGGAAGCACCTGCACCCACCGCCTCGAGGAGTTGAGGATCCAGCCCCAACCCCTCACGACGGCGGTTCTGCCGCGGTGCCGACTGTCGCCTCAGCGGCCCCGTGCCGAGCTGATGCAACAGATCTTCCGGCGCCAGCAGCGGAGAGGCCTTCGTGCACAGAAGCCGGTTGCTGCCGGCGGCCGAGCTCTTGCCGGCATCCGCCGGAACCACCCAGATGGGCAGCCCCTGATCCCAGGCCAGGTTGGCGGAGTGGAGCGCTCCGCTGGACTCCGGGCACTCCACCACCACAAGGGCCCGCGCCAGGGCCACCTGCAGACGGTTGCGGGCCGCGAAGTGACCCGGCTGAACGGAAGCCTGGAAGGCCTGCTCCGTGAGCAGAAGCCCCGACGCCGCCACCCTTCGTTGCAATCCGGAATGGTGGCGGGGATAGACACGATCCAGCCCCGTTCCGAGCACCGCCACCGGCTGACCCGCCTCGGCCAGACAGCCGCGGTGAGCTGCGCCATCGATGCCTTCCGCAAGGCCGCTCACCACCGGCCACCCCCCTTTCGCCAGCGCGGCTCCAATGGCTTCCGCCATGGCCAGTCCATGGGGAGAGGGGCGACGGGTGCCCACCACAGCCACCGCCTGGCGGCGGCGCAGGGGCGCCCACAGGCTCCCCTTCCCCTGCCAGTGCAGAGCCACAGGGGGGCGATCAAGCTCCAGCATCGCCCTGGGCATGGCGGGATCACCAGGCAGCAGCAAGGGGCCCTGCCGCCGCAACGCCGAATGCACCGCAGGCAGCGGATCGGCGCCCCAGCCACCACGAAAGCGATCAATCGCAGCGGCCTCCCGGCCCGATCCCCCGATCACCTCCTGCAGGTGATCCACCGGCAATTCCCAGGCTCTCGCCGGATCAGGCCAGCGAGCCCAGAGCCGGTTCAGCCGCACCCAGCCGAGCCCGGGACAACGACTCCACAGCCACCACCAGAGCCGCTGCGATCGCGACCATCCCGGCGGCCTCTCCAGCCCCCGGTTCAGCCCCGGCAGATCAAGAGAATCCGCCAGGAGGCCAGATGCTGCGCCCATGCTCTGAAGTACGTCTGTACCAATCCTAGTTCGGACCTCGCTCCAGGGCATCCAGGGCGGTGGCCAGAATCTCCGGCACCCGCCTCACCACCCGACGCCGGGTCGCTCCAGCCGAGAGATCGAGCAGAACCAGCTCCACCCGGGCCTCGGCCGCAACCGCACCATCCTGAGCCAGGAACCAGCTGCGCCAGGGCCACCTCAATCCCCGTCGCGGCTCCAGTTGGCTGCGCAGCTCCACCAGCTCGCCGTGAACCAGCGCCCGGCGGTAATCGATGGACAGCCCCACCACCGGCAATTCCAGGCCCATCTCTGAGAGCTGGTCGTAACCGAGCCCCGCCGCCGCCAGCGCCTCAATCCGGCCCTCCTCCAGCCAGGCCACATAGGCCCCGTGCCACATCACGCCGGCGTGGTCGGTGTGCTGGGGCAGCACCCGACGCCGCAGGATCCAGGCCCTGGATCCGCTCACTCCAACTCCATCACGGTGTGTCCCATCCCGGCATCACATCGCGTAAACAGCCATAGGCTGCCAGTCAGCCAGATGCTTCTCCGTGTTCCGCAACGTTCTGATCGCCGATTCCGGCAAAGGTCATGTTGAGGAGATGGTGCGCATGCTCCGGGAGATCCCCTCCGTGCAGGCGGCCCGGCTCAACCTGCTGCATGTGGTCACCGAACAGGCCGGTCAGAACGTTCAGGACCACTGGCAGAAAGCGGCGGCCATCGCGGCGGCGGCTGTGGGGCGCCTCGGCCTGGATCCCAGCGCCGTGAACACGATCATCCGTCAGGGCGATACCAAGCAGACCGTGCTGAAGGTGGCCGATGAACTCAATGCCGACCTGATCGTGATGGGTTCGCGAGGCCTCAACCGGCTCCAGTCGATTCTGAGCAACAGCGCCAGTCAGTACGTGTTCCAGCTGTCCACCCGGCCCATGCTGCTGGTGCGCGACGACCTCTACGTGCGCCGGATCAACCGGGTGCTCGTGACCGTGGATGGCACCGGCGTGGGCGATGACGCCATCCGGCTGGCCTGCGAGCTGGTGCGTGAGATTCCTGGCGGCAGCCTCGTGGGCGTGCATGTGACCCGCCAGGACATCACGCCATCCCGGGGAGGCAGGAGCCCGGCTGACGAGGTGCTTTCCAAGGCGGTACAGCGGGCCCGCAGCTTCGGGGTGGAAATGAAACCGATCCACCAGACCGGCGATATTGCCCGCACGGTGTGCAGCGCTGCCGAGGAGAGCAAGGCCGACCTGCTGGTGATCGCCTCTCAGGACCGCCGCCCTGTGGTGGCCAGAGCCCTTGTGGACCTTGATCGACTCCTGGGCAGCTCCGTGAGCGACTACATCCGGGTGCACGCGCCGGCCCCGGTGCTGCTGGTGCGCGAGCCGGAAGCTCAGCGCTGATCCCCGCCCCACTGATTCCCCGGCCTGGGGTCAACATCAAAAAAGCCCGCATCAGCGGGCTCAGACTCCGGTAGGAACCATGCCGGGGCGGCTGGGGTTCCCGCTCAGCCTCCCTGGCGGCTGCTCGTCTGGATGTAGAGCACGATCAGGAAAACGGTGGGAACCAGAACGAACATCAGGCTGGCAACGAAGCCGAGATCGTTGGTTTCCATGGTTCGGGTGCAGGTCGGTTTTCGGGGACGGTATCACCGCTTCGAGGGCAATCCTCAACCCTCTTCATCCGTCGTTGCGGTCGCGCGGGAAGACTCCGCACCGGAATCCTGCGGCTGCGGCTCCTGTTCAGGCTCCAACGGACGGGGCCATTCGGTTGGGCCCGGCGGCAGGGGCCTGGCAAGGGCCGCAGCCACAACAGCGTCCTTGCCGGAGAGCCCGATCTGGGGGCGGGTCAGCACGGCCATGGAGCTCTGAACCAGCGCCTGGCAGGCGAGTCGCCAGTTCTGGGGGCGGCGGCGCAGCTTCTGGTCTTCCACCGCGGTGCGCGGGCTCAGCCCCTGCGGAGGATTGGCATCGGGGATTTCAACGAAGCAGGTGATGCACTGACCACAACCGCCGCAGTTACCGAGGGTGCCCTTCAGCCCGTAAAGGCTGATGCCCTCCCGCAGGGCCACTTCGCGAAGATTCTCCCCGGGGTAGCACTCCACATCGAGGTTCTCACGCACGAACCGGATCACCGGCATGAATCCGAAGGCAACTGTGCTGATTCTGAGGCCCGCCGTTGCGCTCCGTAACCTGCCCCGCCGCTGGGCGTGCATGGCCCCTACGATCGCCGCACCCTCCCAGAACTACTCCCTATGGGATTGCCCTGGTATCGGGTGCACACGGTCGTGATCAACGACCCGGGCCGATTGCTCGCCGTGCACCTCATGCACACTGCGCTCGTAGCCGGCTGGGCCGGCTCGATGGCCCTCTACGAGCTTGCGATCTTCGACCCGTCTGACCCGGTCCTCAACCCGATGTGGCGCCAGGGCATGTTTGTCATGCCCTTCATGGCCCGTCTGGGAGTGACCGGCAGCTGGGGTGGCTGGAGCATCACCGGAGAAACCGCGGTCGATCCCGGCTTCTGGAGTTTCGAAGGTGTCGCCGCCGCCCACATCATTCTCAGCGGCCTGCTGTTCCTGGCCGCCATCTGGCACTGGACCTACTGGGATCTCGAAATCTGGCAGGACCCGCGGACCGGCGAGCCCGCGCTCGACCTTCCCAAGATCTTCGGCATTCACCTGCTGCTCGCAGGCCTGGCCTGCTTCGGCTTCGGAGCCTTCCACCTCACTGGGGTGTTCGGTCCCGGCATGTGGGTGAGTGACCCCTATGGCCTGACCGGTCATCTGGAACCCGTGCAGCCAGCCTGGGGGCCTGAAGGATTCAACCCCTTCAACCCGGGTGGCATCGTGGCCCACCACATCGCTGCGGGAATCGTCGGCATCATCGCCGGCATCTTCCACATCACCACCCGACCTCCGGAACGCCTCTACAAAGCTCTTCGGATGGGCAACATCGAGACGGTTCTGGCCAGCGCCATCGCCGCCGTGTTCTTTGCGGCCTTCGTGGTTGCTGGAACCATGTGGTACGGAGCCGCCGCAACCCCTGTCGAGCTGTTCGGCCCCACCCGTTACCAGTGGGATCAGAACTATTTCAAGACAGAAATCAACCGCCGCGTCGCCACAGCTCTTGAGAACGGTGCGTCGGCCGAGCAGGCCTGGGCCTCCATCCCTGAGAAGCTCGCCTTCTACGACTACGTCGGTAACAGCCCTGCCAAGGGAGGTCTCTTCCGTGTCGGTCCGATGGTGAACGGTGATGGCCTTCCAACCGGTTGGGTCGGTCACATCGCGTTCACCGACAAGGATGGCCGTGACCTTGAAGTCCGCAGGCTGCCCAACTTCTTTGAGAACTTCCCCGTGGTTCTCCAGGACAGCGACGGCATCGTTCGGGCTGACATCCCCTTCCGTCGGGCTGAAGCCAAATATTCCTTCGAGCAAACAGGCGTCACCGCCACCGTTTACGGAGGAAGTCTCGGCGGACAGTCGTTCACCGACCCCGCTGACGTGAAGCGTCTGGCTCGCAAAGCCCAGCTCGGAGAAGCGTTCGACTTTGATCGTGACACTTACCACTCCGACGGCACCTTCCGTAGCTCGCCCCGGGGCTGGTTCACCTTCGGCCACGCCACCTTCGCTCTGCTGTTCTTCTTCGGGCACATCTGGCACGGCGCCCGGACCCTCTACCGGGACGTGTTCGCCGGGATCGATCCTGATCTGGGCGAGCAGGTGGAATTCGGCCTGTTCCAGAAACTGGGCGACAGATCCACCCGTCGACTGCCGGAGGGCTACGTGCCTCCCGCCGGCTCCACCCTCAGCTGACCGTCAGCACCCGGAGATTCCATGGAGAGCTTCGCTTACATCCTGATCTTGGCTCTGGCCATTTCCACCCTGTTCTTCGCCATCGCCTTCCGCGACCCCCCGAAGATCGGAAAGTGAATCCTGTTGCCGGATTCCGATCTGCCCCCGCTCACGCGGGGGCTTTTTTGTGTCTGATTGACCGTTGCGGCAGGGAATCCTTCTCAAGACGCGGAAAACTACCTATCATGAATTCCCTATCACCTGGTTGATCCGGGGATGCAATGCCCCTCCTGCCAACACACGGATAGCCGGGTACTCGAATCTCGGGCTGCAGATTCCGGCCGCAGTGTGCGGCGGCGCCGTGAATGTCTCAATTGCGAGTATCGCTTCACCACCTACGAGCGCGTTGAAACCGTTCCGATCTCGGTGCTGAAGCGGGATGGTCATCGCGAGACCTTCAACCGCAGCAAACTTCTGCACGGCCTCCTGCGCGCCTGTGAGAAAACAGGCCTTGAGCCCAGCCGACTGGAGGCGGTGGTGGATGACCTGGAACTTCAGCTGCAGCAACGCAGTGGCCGCGAGGTTTCCAGTGCCGAGATCGGCGAGCTGGTGCTGCAGCAGCTCAGCACAATGAGCGAGGTGGCCTACGTGAGGTTCGCTTCCGTCTATCGACAGTTCCAGGGCATCAGCGACTTTGTGGCCACCCTCGAAGGCCTCAACCGTCGCGCCCAGAACCTTGAATCCGCGAGATCTCTTGCCGCGATCAGCTGACCTCCCTGGGAACGGAAGGATGCGTTGATACAGTGGGCCTCTGTGGCATCGGCTGGCGGGCGGTGCTGCATCCCTTCGCACTGCCGGATGGCAGGCCGCCAACGTTCCATGACCGTGACCCCTTCCGAAGCAGCCATCGTTGAGGCCGATCCTGATCTGAGCGGCGTGGCAGCTGCTGATGATCTCGACCTCGCCATTCCGGAAGAGGTTCCCGCTGCAGACGACCCGGGCAGCCGACCCAGCTCCAGGGATCTCGATGGGGTCGGCTTCACGCTCGATGAATTCGCGTCACTGCTGAGTAAATACGACTACAACTTCAAGCCCGGCGATGTGGTGAACGGCACCGTGTTCGCCCTTGAATCCAAGGGGGCGATGATCGACATCGGCGCCAAAACAGCGGCGTTCATGCCCCTTCAGGAGGTGTCGATCAACCGGGTTGAAGGGCTCAGCGACGTTCTCGAGCCCGGTGAGGTGCGCGAGTTCTTCATCCTCAGCGAGGAGAATGAGGATGGTCAGCTCACCCTTTCGATCCGACGCATCGAGTACCAGCGAGCCTGGGAACGCGTGCGCCAGTTGCAGAAGGAGGACGCCACGATCTACTCCGAGGTCTTCGCCACCAACCGCGGTGGGGCCCTGGTGCGCGTTGAGGGTCTGCGGGGCTTCATTCCAGGCAGTCACATCAGCACCCGCAAAGCCAAGGAGGAGCTGGTGGCAGACTTCCTGCCTCTCAAATTCCTCGAAGTGGATGAAGAGCGCAACCGCCTGGTGCTGAGCCACCGCCGCGCTCTTGTGGAACGCAAGATGAACAGGCTCGAGGTCGGCGAGGTCGTGCTCGGCACCGTGCGTGGCATCAAGCCCTACGGCGCCTTCATCGACATCGGGGGTGTCAGCGGTCTGCTGCACATCTCGGAGATCAGCCATGAACACATCGAGACTCCTCACACGGTTCTCAATGTGAATGATCAGATGAAAGTGATGATCATTGATCTTGATGCTGAGCGTGGCAGGATCTCCCTGTCCACCAAGGCTCTGGAGCCCGAACCGGGGGATATGTTGACCGATCCCCAGAAGGTGTTTGATCGCGCTGAAGAGATGGCTGCGCGCTACAAACAGATGCTCCTTGAACAGGCTGAGGATGGTGAACCGATGGGTGTGACCCTCGACTGACCGAGTGCCCGGGGCCAGGTTGTTGCTGCGTGGTGAGCCGATCGCCTCACCCAACCCCCTGATCCGTGCTGTGCTGTTCGACAAGGACGGCACGCTCTCGATCAGTGAGCCCATGCTGCTTGCACTGGCCGAGGCCAGGGTTCTTCATGGGCTGCGGCTGCTTCAGACGCACCATCCGGAGTTGGGCCAGGCCGGGTGCGACGAGCTCAACCAGCTGCTGAGGCGGGCCTATGGGCTGGATCATTCCGGAGTGAATCCGGCAGGGACCACGGCCGTGGCCAGTCGGCTCCACAACCTGATCTCCACGGCCACCGCCCTGGCCCAGCTGGGGCTTGGTTGGCCTGAAGCCCTGACGATCGCTGAGGAGGTGTTCGCCCGCACCGACGGGTTGCATGGCCAGGGAAGTGAACACAGGCCGCAGGCTTCCGTGGGCCTCCACTCCCTCGTGGAAGCACTGGCTGCAGCTGGGCTGCGCTGCGCCGTGATCAGCAACGACGACTCAGCCGGGATTCGGGCATTCCTTGGCAACCAGAACCTGGCTGAGCACTTCCAGGCCTGCTGGAGCGCCGACCACGTTCCCCGCAAGCCAGACCCAGACGCCGTTCATGCCCTCTGCCGCATGCTGGGCATACCGGCACAGGAATGCGCCCTGATCGGTGATGCCAACAGCGACCTGCACATGGCCCGATCCGCCGGGGTGCCGGTGGTTCTCGGCTACACCGCAGGCTGGTCACGGCGCCCCCCCCTGGATTCCAGCTTTCTTCAGCTGCATCACTGGAGTGAACTGAGCCTCAGCGCCTGAGCAGAAATGCACGGGCCTATCCCGACCCGTTCGATCGGGTGATCGGGTTTCGGCCGAAACCGCGGGTTAAGGTTGTGTTCAACATTGCTGGACAAGCGTGGCTGGACGTTATGTCTTCACCTCGGAATCGGTCACTGAGGGACATCCCGACAAAATCTGTGATCAGGTGAGTGATGCCGTACTGGATGCGCTGCTGGCACAGGATCCCCAATCACGGGTGGCCTGTGAAACGGTTGTGAACACCGGGCTCTGCCTGATCACCGGCGAGGTGACCACCACCGCTCGGGTGGATTTCAACACCCTGGTACGCCATGTGATCGATCAGATCGGTTACAGCGGTGCACGGGCCGGTGGCTTCGATGCCCACAGCTGCGCCGTCCTGGTAGCCCTCGATCAGCAGTCGCCGGACATTGCCCAGGGCGTTGATGAAGCGGAGGATCATGCCGGTGACCCACTGGATCTGGTGGGCGCCGGCGATCAGGGGATCATGTTCGGCTATGCCTGCGACGAGACGCCGGAACTGATGCCGCTGCCGATCAGCCTGGCCCACCGACTGGCCCGGCGGCTCGCGGAGGTGCGCCACAGCGGCTGCCTGGGCTATCTGCTCCCCGATGGGAAGACCCAGGTGAGCGTGGTGTACGAAAACGATGTTCCGGTGGCCATCGACACCATCCTGATCTCCACCCAGCACACCGCTGAAATCGATGGCATCTCCGAGGAGAAGGCCCTGCGCGACCGCATCGCCGCCGATCTCTGGCGGCATGTGGTGGAACCCGCCACCGCGGACCTGGCGCTCAAGCCGGCCGCGGACAGCACCCGTTTCCTGGTGAATCCAACCGGCAAGTTCGTGGTGGGGGGTCCGCAAGGTGATGCCGGCCTCACCGGCCGCAAGATCATCGTGGACACCTACGGTGGCTATGCGCGCCACGGCGGAGGAGCCTTCTCCGGCAAAGACCCCACCAAGGTGGATCGCTCGGCGGCCTATGCCGCCCGCTACGTGGCCAAGGCCCTGGTGGCGGCAGGCCTCGCCCGCAAAGCCGAGGTGCAACTGAGCTACGCCATCGGCGTGGCCCGGCCGGTGAGCATCCTGGTGGAGAGCTTCGGAACCGGCGCCGTGAGCAACGCCGATCTCACCGCCCTGGTGCAGGAACACTTTGATCTGCGTCCCGGCGCCATCATCGAGACCTTTTCACTCCGCGAGCTGCCCAGAGAACGGGGAGGTCGCTTTTACCAGGACGTTGCCGCCTACGGACACTTCGGCCGCGGTGATCTCAACCTCCCCTGGGAAAATGTGGAGGGTGTCGTCGACATCCTCCGACAGGCCGCCGCACACAGGCCGGCCGCCCCGGTCTGAGCCCCCCGGGGCCCATCCCCCCTGGCGGCCTGTCACTGGGCCTGGGGGTTGATTGCGGAACCAGTGGCCTGCGTGTGGCCCTTGTCGATCGAACGGGTCTCGTGCGGGCCGAGGCTCACAGCCCCTACCCGTTCGCCTTCGCCGAACCCGAAGGCTGGCGTCTGGGGCTGGCCTCGCTGATCGGAAGGCTGGATCCCGGTTTGCGGGCTGCAGTGGGGGCACTCGCCATCGCCGGCACCTCCGGCACACTGATGCTGTGCCATCGGGACGGCTCGAGGCTCCCGGGGCACCTGGGGATGGCGTTGCCTTACTCCATGGCCTGCTCGGAACAGGCTGCCAGGGCAGCCGTTCTTGCCGCCGAACGCCGCCCGACTCCGGCCAGCAGCGCCAGTGGCAGCCTGGCCCGCGCCCTGCGATTGCTGGATGCGGCCCAGGAAGCGGGGCTGCAGCCCGCCGAGCTGCTGCTGAGACATCAGGCCGACTGGCTGATGGGTGGGCTGTTGGCCGACTGGCGCTGGGGAGAGGAGGGAAACAATCTTCGCCTGGGCTGGATGCTGGAGGATCAGCGCTGGGCAGGAGAGATCAGCCTGCAGCCATGGGCCGCTGCCCTGCCACAGCTGGTGCCGAGCGGAACGGTGATCGGCGGCCTCAGCACCCACGCGGCCCAGCAGCTGGATCTGCCGCAGCGGTGTGTGGTGGTGGCGGGGAGCACGGATGCCAATGCGGCAGTCCTGGCAGCCGGGCCTGAGGCCGGGGATGGCATCACCGTGCTGGGCAGCACACTGGCGTTGAAGCAGTTCTGCGATCAGCCGATTCACGGCCCTGGAATCAGTTGCCACCGGGTGGGGGGGCGCTGGCTGGTGGGTGGAGCCTCCAATGCCGGAGGCTCCACACTGCGCCTGTTCTTCACAGACGCCCAGCTGGAGGAGCTCAGCCGCCAGATCGATCCGCACCAACCCAGCGGCCTCAGGCTCCGCCCTCTGCCATCCCGGGGCGAACGGTTTCCGGTGGACGATCCAGGCCTGGAACCTGTGCTGCAGCCCCGGCCCGTGAGTGACAGCCTCTATCTGCAGGGACTCCTGGAGGGGCTGGCCGCCATTGAGGCCGCCGGCTGGCAGCGACTCCGGCAACTCGGGACTCCCCCACTCCAGAGGGTGATCAGCCTCGGTGGTGGCTCCCGCAATCCCCAATGGCGCGCGATCCGCCAAGGGCTGCTGGGGGTGCCGGTGCTGAACCGGCCCCGGCTGAACGCCGCCCAGGGCATGGCCAGACTGGCCGCACTCGCGCTGCCGAAGCCATGAACGATCGACTCAGAACCTGGATCTCGATGGGGCTTTTTGTGGTGCTGGCCGGCTATGTCGGCTTCAGTGCCGTCCGGCTGGGGCTGTTGTTGTGGCAACGGTTTGGTCAGGTCGCCTGAGCGGCTCCAGAATCGAGGCAACCCGCCCCACGCCCATGGCCGCCGACCCTCTCACCCCAGCTGTGAGTGAACGGATCTGCACCCACATGAACGCCGACCATCCAGAGGCGGTGCTCACCTACGCGCGCCGGTACGGAGGCGTGGAGAACCCGGTGTCAGCCCGGATGGTGGCGATCGGGCCGGAAACCATGGAACTTGAAGTGGATGGCACCAGGCTGGCGGTGAAGTTCGACCACAGCCTCAGCGACAGTGAGGATGCGCACCGCACCCTGGTGGCCATGCTGCGGTCGGAAAGGGGAGAACCGCAACAACGATGATCCTCTCGGAGCTCGCTGGATCGCTGCTCGACTGGCTCTCCAGGCCGACGACCAGCCCGGAAACCGCTCGGACGGTGCCGGCCTGGCTCCCCGGGCTGAGCGGCAGCGAACCGCTTCGCTGGTGGGCCGCATCCAGCTACGACGGTGCCGCCAGATCTCAGCTGCTGCGCCTACGCGATCAACCCGATCCACCGACACTCGAACCCTGGCTGGACGCTCTGATCCCCCTGCTGAGGACCAGCATTCCGGAGTTGCCCCAGCCGGCCGTGGTGCCGGTGCCGAGCTGGAAGCGCAAGAGCAACCCTCTGCCGGCCCTGCTGGCCGACGCCCTGAGCGAGCGCCTGGGCTGGGAGCAGCGGCCCGAACTCCTGCGCCGCAGCCGGCCGGTTCTGGGCCAGCATCATCTGGGGAGGGAGATGCGCATCGCCAACCAGCAAGGTGCTTTCCTGGCCTGCTCAGCACCTCGCGGCCAGCTTGCTCCTCGCCAACCGCTGCTGCTGGTGGACGACATCCTCACCACGGGTGCAACCGCCGGGGCAGCAGCAGCAGCCATGAGCGACGCCGGCTGGCGCGTCGCCGGTCTGATCTGTCTGGCCCGCACCCCGGCCGGCCGGCGTCAACGCCGTGATCTAGGATCGAAAGGTCGCCATCGCGACAGGCCGGGATAGCTCAGTTGGTAGAGCAGGCGACTGAAAATCGCCGTGTCCCCAGTTCAAATCTGGGTCCTGGCATTTCAATGAGATCAAGGGCTCCTGGTTTTCTCGGTTCAGGAGAGCTGCAGCATGGAGGCCCAGGGTCGGCTGGAACGGGGGTGGGATGGGCAGGCAGAGCGATCGACTCCCATCGCTCTACATCGGGTGCCGGTCAGATTGAGCCGACGCCTGGGATAGGAGATCCGCCGCGAGATCGGAGACCGAGCGGCCTGTCTTGTTGCTGAGGCGCTCCAGAAAGTTGATGGTTTCGCCAGGCAACTCAAGATCGATACGCCTGGGAAAGCGAGATGGATCCAGTTGAAAGAAGTCGGGTGTCATGCAGATCATCCTGGCAGACAAATCAGCGCCGGATCGCATCAGATCTGCAGCACAGTGCTGCATAGAAGCTGCGGCCCGCAGCAAGAGGCCGCCAACGCCGCGGGCCCCAGAACATGAAGAAACGCAACGCGCGGTTCAGCGAAAAACGAACTGCTTACGGCTCAGCGCCGCAACGAAGCAAATCTGCAGAGATGATGAAGAGCTGGTGCATGGTGGGGTGTTTTCTAGGGAGGCGTGGCCACCCACTGCAATGCGAGCACCCACCAACAGGCAGCAACCCTTCGATCGGACGAACAGAGCCTTTCGACGCCCCAAGCGATTGACCATCACGGTTCCCTTCAGCACCTATCAGAGGCTTGTGGTTCGCAGCGACCATGAAGGACGCTCACTGAGCAACCTGGCGGCGTTTCTTCTGGAGATCGCGATAAGCAGAGCCGACTACTCTGATCAGCAGTAGGCATCCAGCACCTGATCCAGATGACAGCTTCAGCGAGAATGGATTCCGGGATTCTTCATCAGTTCCCGCTTCCGCTGAAAAGCCTGGGAATCGAGATCAGCGCCCGCCCCGAAGAATTGGCAAAGGCCACAAAAGAGGCCCTGGAGACCGAGGCGACATGGGGGATCAGCGAGACCAGCAAAGAAAGAATGAGCGAATTCTCAATCGCAAGATTAGGCGATTTAATGATCACATCCGGCAGAACTACACCCGTTGCCCTGCAATACAAACAGGGTAGAAGGTTAACCCTTGAGATGTGCTATGCAGGCCATTCGAGGTTTCGAGAAGGGATATCCGACCTCAGGACAGTCACGAATGAAATACTTGTATTCCCTAATTCAGGGGGGACCCTATGCGGCGGCTTCCATTCAGGGATTTCATTCCACCTGGAAAAGGAGCGACTGGAGACAGTCGCAAGGGCCATACTGGGAGCCAGCACCGCTCTTCGCTTTGACACCCCTCGCGTGATCGGCGCACCGAACCGACAAAAAACACGAGGCAATCAGAGCAGCCTTTTGTTCTCGCTCTTTCGACATATTGACGAGGTTCTCAACGAAGACAAGCACCTGCACCCCCACCTCGCGCTTGACGATCAGATCGACAGGACATTCATTCTTAATTACGCAAAAGAGGTGAAACCAGATGAACTCACAGCCATCAGCAAGGGCAAAAGGCTCTGGAGCACCACAATGGATGATCTCGTAGAGTTCATCCGGCTCAATTCACACCGAAGCCTGAGCATGACCAACCTTGAACTGGAAAGTTCATACTCTGCCAGGCACTTACAGATCTTGTTCCAAGAGAAGTTCAATTGCTCCCCCATGCAGTTCGTCAGGCGGCAGCGACTGGCATCTGCGATGGAAAAACTACAGTCAGCGTCATGGGATGACAGCGTGACCCGCATTGCCAGGAACTGCGGTTACCGCTACACCTCCAACTTCAGCAGCGATTTCCATCGGGAGTTTGGTGTCGCTCCATCGGTCGTGCTCAGGGCATCACGGAAAGGAACCAAAGGGGGGGGGGATTCTCCGTCCAGGGGTGGAAGACCCAGCCGGGTCTTGTTGAACGCAGCTGCGGCCCCTGTGACGGGCAAAACGGCTCTGTCTTCACGGCGTGAGCCGGCGCTTTGCATCCCACTCTCCTTTCCTGTGTTGATCTCCAAGCCTCCTGCGTTGATCTCCAAGCCATCCGAACCCGTGCTTCAGGAGCACGAGAAACCACTAATTCGGCAGCAGCATCTCCAGGACGGCAAACCCAAGCAGACCGGCAACCGCCAACAGAGACGGCAAACCCGAAAGACCCATCAGAGAGCTCCAATTGGGGGATTTCTAAAGCAATTCAAAAAAGCAGGCCGTAGCGATACACACGACAGGAGGTTCAGACCGATGCCATCCGGCCCTTTCTCATCGCCCCCAGTCCAGGCGTTGCCGGGCAGTCCCTGTTCAATCAGCCCTGCGATTCAGGGGGTTCACTGCCCTCAGCCTGGTGAGTGGCTTCACCACCCAGAGCAAAGGCGGCGTGCACAGCCTGCAGTGCCCGCACACCCTGGGCTTCGGCCACCACGCAACTGGTGCGGATCTCGCTGGTTGCGATCAGTTCAATATTGATCCCGGCATCCGCAAGGCAGCGGAACATCCGCGCCGCCGTGCCCGGAGTGCAGGGCATTCCTGCCCCCACTGCGCTCACCCGGGCGATGGCCTGGCCCTCCTCAAAACGGGAACCGGGCCACTGGCGCAGCAACGGGTTGAGCGCCCGCTCAGCGCGATGGCGGTCATCCCGCTTCAGAGTGAAGGCCATGTCACGGCTGAGCTGCTCACCCTCTCCATGGGTGCGCTCTGACTGCACGATCGCGTCCAGGCTGATGCCGGCATCGGCGAGGGCGCGGCAAACAGAGGCAGCCGTCCCGGGCCGGTCGGGCAATCGCTTCACAGCCACCTGCACCTGGTCGCGGTCGAGGGCGACACCCCGCACCGCGGGCTCCCCCAGCTGGCAGGGTTCCGGATCGTGACGCAGCTGTCCGCCGTGCAGCTCAAAGCTGTCGGCTGCGCAGCGCAGGGCCTTGGCTCCCTGGGTGCCGGCCACCAGACAACTCACCTTCACCTCACTGGTGGCGATCAGCCGCAGGTTGATGCTGGCGCGAGCCAGGGCATCGAACAGCCGGGCCGCCACCCCGGGGCGCCCCATGATCCCCGCGCCGGAGATGCTGAGCTTGGCCAGACCTCCCTCCGCCGAGAGCCGGGCACCGCCATCGCCCAGGCCCGCACCCATCGTGGCCAGCACCTCCCGGCACACCAGCTGGGCCCGGTCGAGATCGGGCTCAGGGAGAGTGAAAGCAATGTCGTTGGAGCTGCCCTCCTGGGTGGCCTGCACGATCAGATCCACATTCAGACCCACAGCGCCGAGAGCCTCGAACAGCTGGGCCGCCACGCCGGGCCGATCCGGCACATGCGAGAGCGCCACCACCGCCTGCGCTGTTTCCAGTTCGGCCCCATCGACCGGCCGGCCGAGCTCCAGGCCATCGCTGCCGATCGGACGTGGCCTGCCACTGGTGAGGCGGGTGCCGGGGGCTTCGCTCCAACTCGATCGCACCACAAGCGGCACCCCATAGTTGCGGGCGATCTCCACGGCCCGCGGATGCAGCACGGCTGCGCCCAGGCTGGCCAGCTCAAGCATCTCGTTGCAGCTCACCTGCTCCATCAGCTGGGCGTCGGGAACCTTGCGGGGGTCGGTGGTGAGCACCCCGGGCACATCGG
The DNA here is from genome assembly GCA_035285465.1 of Cyanobacteriota bacterium. GTDB lineage: Bacteria > Cyanobacteriota > Cyanobacteriia > PCC-6307 > Cyanobiaceae > UBA5018. The sequence goes on along the minus strand of JAYKHC010000103.1, from coordinate 8,109 downwards.
TATAGATCTCGCAGGCATCGGCGCCCAGCGCCGCGGCCAGGGCCACGGCGGAAGTGTCAGAACCGCCCCGACCCAGGGTGGTGATCTCCGGGGTTCCGGCGACACCGCTGCTGGTGCCCTGAAAACCGGCCACCACCACCACCTGCCCATCGGCCAGCAACCGGCCCAGCCGTTCGGTGCGGATTTCAAGAATGCGGGCCCGGCCATGGGCCGATTCGGTGACGATCCCGGCCTGGGTGCCGGTCATCGATACGGCCGGAATTCCCTGGGCATGCAGGGCCATCGACAGCAGCGCGATCGACACCTGCTCCCCCGTGGCCAGCAGCATGTCCATCTCCCTCTGAGGTGGATCAGCGCTGATCGCCCGGGCCAGCCCCGTGAGTTCATCGGTGGTGTGGCCCATGGCCGACACCACGATCACCAGCTCGTGTCCATCCTCGCGGCAGCGGGCAATCCGACGAGCCACAGCCTGAATGCGCGGCACGTCGGCCACCGAGGTGCCCCCGAACTTCTGAACCAGCAGGGCCATCGAACCTCAGGTGCCGCCCGGGGCAGCGTGCATTGCAAGGGCCGATTATCCGTGCACGGGGGCCGGTGCCGGCAAGACCCGCTCAACCCGACAGTCCCAGCAGAAACCCATCACGGAAGGCATCGCCGGGATCGGCTCCGCGCTTGAGCGCCGCCTCCACATCCAGCAGCTGACCCAGCAGACGCAGGAAGCCGGCGGGTGCCCTTCCCCGGATCTGCTTGCGCAGCACATAAACCCGCCTGGGGTTGCCGATCCCCGCCGCCGTGGCGATCGCATTCACGTCCTTCTCGCCCTTCTGATCCAGCAGGGCCACCCACAGCCAGCCCCGGATCTGCCCCGAGAGGGTCGCCACAATCCGCAGCGCCGGTTCGTGGGCGGCCAGCAGCGCATCCACCAGGGCGATGGCCTCCGCCGGCCGGCCGGCCAGCAACGCGTCCCCCACCGCCAGGGCGCTGGTGCTCTGGCCGCCCACCAGGGCTCGAACGGCCTCAGACGTGATCGTGATGGGCCCTGTGGCCGGGCGACCGGCGAACAGGCTCAGCTTTTCCAGTTCAGCGGCCAGCCTTGAGCTGTCGCAGCCGATCGCCTCGGCCAGGGCTTCAGCGGCGGCCGGTTCGAGGCTGATCCCAAGCTCGGCGGCGCTGCGATGCATCAGCTCCAGCTGACCGGCCCCGTCCCACACCGCGGGCAGCGAGAAGTTCCGTTCGCTGGCCCGGCCGGCCTTCACAAGCTTCTGCAGGGTCTTGGTGCTGCGCAGTCGGCCGTCGGGCTTGGCGGGATTCACCAACAGCAGATGGCACTGCGCGGGAATCAGCTCCAGGTTGCGCTCCAGCTGTTCCGCCAGTTCCGCCGGGCACTGGTTGCAGAACGGACTGCGGTTCAGCACCACCACCCGATCCCCGCCGCCGAGAGGCGGCGTGCGCACCTCCTCCAGGGCCTGAAGGGCCTGGCCGCTGTCGCCACCATCGAGGCGACTCAGGTTGATGCTCTGCCAGGCCGGATCGGTATGCCGGCTGATCAGCGCGTCCACCGCCCGGCTGCGGGCCGCTTCATCGTCGCCCCAGAGAAGGTGAATCGGCATCGCGGCACCACTCCGCAGCGCAGAGCGCTGAGCACAGGGAGTTGATCAGTCAATCAGCGGGCCAGCAAGCTGCTGTGGCCTCCCTTGTGTTCCGGCGTGCCCGATGCTTCGCCCGGCTTTGACCACCCGATCTTCCGCGAGAGCATCCGCCTGATCCGCGCGGCCCTGGCCGATCCTGAGGCTCCTGAACCCTGGCGGCTGGCATCCCGGCGCTGGGCCGCTGGGGCTGAGCGTGACGTGCTCGAGCGTTGCATCCACAGCAGCGGCGATCTCTCCCTGGCTGCGGATCTGGTGATCAGCCCTGATGCCTGCCGCCGCGGCCTGGAGGCGCTGAGCACCGGGGCGCCGATCCTCACCGACACGGCCATGGCCGCCGCCGCCGTGCAGGGGATGGCAGGGCGCACCTTCGGAAACCGGGTGGCCTGCCTGCTCGAGTGGGCCCCCGACCAGGCCCCACCCCGGGGCACCCGCACAGCCGCGGCAGTCGAAGCAGCCTGGAGCGAGCTGGCCTCCGGCTCCGGATCAGCGCCCCTGGTGCTGATCGGAAGCGCCCCCACAGCTCTGGAGCGGCTGCTGGAACTGGCCCTGAAACCCTCACTGGTGATCGGGATGCCGGTGGGTTTCGTGGGGGTGGCCGACAGCAAGAGACACCTGGCAGCCAGTGGCCTGGCCCAGATCCGGCTGGAGGGCAGCCGGGGCGGCGCCGGACTGGTGGGCGCGGCCTGCAACGCCCTGCTGCGCAGGGCCTGGATTCAGGCCGCCACGGCGGAGCGGGCAGCGCCTGCGCCCTGAACGGTGATGTGGCTGTTGGCCTCGATGCGTCCAAGAACCTGGCGGGCCCGCACCAGCACCGAGGCCGGCACACCCGCCAGTCGGGCCGCCTCGATGCCGTAGCTGCGGCTTGCTCCGCCTGCCGCCACCCGGTGAGGGAACAGCAGGGAATCACCCGTTTCCTCCACCAGCACCTGGGCATTGGCCACATTGGGCAGCAGCGCGGCGAGCTCATTGAGCTCGTGGTAATGCGTGGCGAACACACTTCGGGCCCGGATGCCCTGGCCGTCAGCCCCGGCCAGGTGTTCAGCCACCGCCCAGGCGATCGAAAGTCCATCAAAGGTGGCGGTGCCACGACCGATCTCATCGAGGAGCACCAGTGAGCGGCTGGTGGCGTGATGGAGGATGTTGGCGGTCTCGGCCATCTCCACCATGAAGGTGGACTGGCCGGCGGCCAGATCATCGCCGGCGCCGACGCGGGTGAAGATCCGATCGGCGATGCCCAGTTGCGCCGATCGGGCGGGAATCCAGCTGCCGATCTGAGCCATCAGCTGCAGCAGCCCCGTCTGGCGCAGGTAGCAACTCTTGCCGCTGGCATTCGGACCGGTGAGCACGATCAGATCCGGGGCTCCGGTGCGGCCCTGGGAATCGGAGCCCAGGGCGATGTCGTTGGCCACAAACGGCTCCTCCACCAGCAGCTGCTCCACCACCGGGTGGCGCCCCGCTTCGATCCGCAGGCAGCGGGCCTGATCACCCTCCGGATCCCGGATCTCCGGGCAGCAGTAGGCGCCCGTGGCCGCCAGCTCCGCCAGGCCGGCGATGGAGTCGAGCTCCGCCACCAGCCGGGCAGCCGTGCGGATGGCGCCGGCCTGCTCTCCAACCCGGGCGCGAAGGGTGGTGAACAGTTCGTACTCCCTCTGAGCCACGCGGGCACGCAACTGCAGGATCCGGCCTTCCCTGGCCTTGAGCTCGGGGGTGATGAAGCGTTCTTCCTGGGCCAGGGTCTGGCGGCGGATCCAGTGATCAGGCACCGACTGGGCCCTGGCCCGGCTCACCGCCAGGAAGTAACCGAAGGTGCGGTGGTATTGCAGGCGAAGGGTGGCGATCCCACTGGCCCGCCGCTCGGCTGTCTCCTGCTCGGACAGCCAGGCATCCTGATCATCCAGCTGGTTGCGAAGGCCATCGAGAAGCTGATCCACGCTGTCGTGGATCAGGCCGCCCTCGCTGAGACTCAGGGGCGGGGCCTCCACCAGGGTGTGGCGAAGCTCGGCCGCCAGCTCGGCCAGCTCGGGCCAGGGGCGCGCCAGCGTCTGCAGCGGTGCGCTGGAGGTCCTGGCCAGCAACCCGGCCAGCTGGGGGAGACGTTCCAGGCCATCGGCCAGAGCCACCAGGTCTCGTGCCGAGGCCGTGCCGGCTCCAGCACGGCCCGCCAACCGCTCCAGATCGCCCATCGGCCGCAGCAACCGCCGCACCGCCAGCCGCAGGGAGCGTTGGGCCACCAGTTCGCTCACACCCTGCTGTCGCGCCAGGATCGCGGGGTGCTCCACCAGGGGTGCTTCGATCCAGCGCCGCAGACAGCGTCCGCCCATGGCCGTGAGCGTGCGGTCGAGCGCCCACAGCAACGACCCCTGGTGCTGGCCGCCGAGCTGGGTGCGGGTGAGCTCCAGGTTGCGACGGGTGGCGGCATCAAGCACGAGCCGGTCAGCGGCATGCCAGGTGGTGGGCAGATCGAGAGGAACCTGGGCGTGGGTCGCCTCGTGGGTCGCCGCCCTGCTTCCCAGGGTGGAGTCGAGATAGGCCACCAGGCCACCGGCGGCCCGCAGTGCCAGCGGCACCTCCCCGAGCCCGAGGCCGTCCAGACCGGCCAGGGCAAAACGCGCGCGGAGTGCGGCGGCGGCTTCAACCGCTTCAAACGGCGTGCGCGCCGCCACGGTGACCTGCAGCCCGACAGGGCACCACTTCGGCACGGCCGTCGGTCCATCGCCGCCCTCCCCCCCTGGGATCAACAACTCCGAAGCCTCCAGCTGCAGCAGCTCCTGATGCAGGGCATCGCTGCCTTCGCGCTGGGTGACGCGGAACTCGCCGGTGCTGACATCGGCCACAGCCAGCCCCCAGCGGGCTGCCGAGCCCTGGGGCCCCTCCACCACAACGGCACAGAGCCAGTTGTTGCGCCGTGCCGAGAGCATGCCCTCCTCCAGAACCGTGCCGGGGGTCAACACCCGGGTGATCTCCCGCCGGAGCAGCTCCCCCTTGGCGGCTGTGGCCTCCAGCTGGTCGCACAGCGCCACACTCAGCCCGCGACGGACCAGCTCGGCGCAGTAACGCTCCGCAGCGTGGTGGGGGATCCCGGCCATCGGCACCCGACCGATCGCCTTGCCGCCCTCCTTGCCGGTGAGCGTGATCTCCAGCAGGCGCGCCAGCGTGATCGCATCCTCGAAGAAACATTCGAAGAAGTCGCCTAGCCGGTAGAGCAACACGCGCTCGGGCTGGGCCCGCTTCAGCTCCACGTAATGACGCAGCATCGGCGTGAGCTGCCGGGAGTCGACCAGCGTGTGGTGATGCCAGGCGGGCAGGTCGGATTCGCTGGGATCGGCCTCTTCTGCGGGGGCTGGCTCGCTGACCGGCTCGGCTCTGGCCGGCGCGGGTCGAGCGGTTCCGACCCGCCGCGGGCGCGGACGCTGGGCCGCATCGGCGTAGAGGGCGGCCGGGTCGAGATCCACGCTGCTGGAATCCGTGGTCTTCGGGCTGGTCAGCCCCGACAGCCCGGCAAACAGATCTCCCTGAAGGCCTTGACCGGGCAGGAGCGAAAGCTGCTGTTCGGCCTCAGCGCTCACAACTCACCTCGGGCTGAGCCGGATCGTAGGTGGGCCCGCCGAGGAGTCCGTCCAGCTGGCATCGAGTTGTGAAGGAAGACCGGTCTTCGAACCCTGCCGGCGCTTTCCTCATGTGAGAATCCCGAACTCACAGGCCGGTCCCTCGCTGATCCATGCAGATCCTCAACACCCTCACCGTTCTGGCCCTGGTGGTGATGTCGTTCGCACTGATCGTGGCCGTACCGGTGCTCTATGCCAGCAGTGAAGATTCCGGCCGCTCCAACCGCCTGATCCTGCTGGGCGGGATCGCCTGGGTGGCCCTGGTGCTTGTGAACTGGGGGATGAGCTTCTTTGTGGTCTGAACATTTGCGAGATCACCGCCACCCCTGAACCAACCCGTCAGCTTTTGCCCCCTCCCAGGGGCTTTTTGCTGTCTGCGTAGCCTTACGGACAACTGCAGCCACGCCCGGTGACCAGCTTCGAAGGACGTTTCACCGATGCCGCAGGCCTGCGGATTGCCGTGGTGGTGGCACGTTTCAACGATCTGGTGACCACCAAGCTGCTCAGTGGCTGCCTGGATTGCCTGAACCGCCATGGGGTGGACACCACCCAGCAGAGCAACCAGCTCGATGTGGCCTGGGTGCCTGGAAGCTTCGAAATCCCTCTGGTGGCCCAGCGGCTTGCCCGCAGTGGGCGCTACCAGGTGGTGATCACCCTGGGGGCGGTGATCCGCGGCGACACCCCCCACTTCGATGTCGTGGTGGCCGAGGTGAGCAAGGGTGTGGCCAGCGTGGCCCGGGAGAGCGGTGTCCCGGTTGTGTTCGGTGTGCTCACCACCGACACCATGCAGCAGGCCCTGGAGCGGGCCGGCATCAAGAGCAATCTGGGCTGGAACTACGCCCTTCAGGCCCTGGAGATGGGCAGCCTCATGGCCACGTTGCCGGCCTAGCCTCCGGAACCTTCACCAGCAGTTCCTGGGGAACAGCAGGCTGAAATCCCAGCTGGCGGTAGAAGCCGGCACTGTTGGTCGTCATCAGGTACACCCGCTCCACACCGCGTAGGGCCTCGGCGTCGAGCAGGGCCTCCACCACCTGGCGGCCGAGCCCGCAACCCTGCAGATCGCCGGCCACCACAACGTCCCAGAGCACGGCGCGGCAGAAGCCGTCGCTGGTGGCCCGGCCGAAACCCACCAGTCGCTTGCCCCGCCAGAGGCTGACCACCGCCTCACTGCCCGCCAGCAGACGCTGCAGCTCGGCGATGCTGCGTCCGCGGGCCCAGAAGGCATGCTTGTTCAACAGGCGCTGCAACTTCCGCAGACCGCGGCTGGGGCGCAGATCCGGCCCAAGGCCCCACCAGCGCAGGCCGGGAGCGCCGGGAGCATGCTGAACCAACCGGATCGGAACCATCGCGCGGCCACCATGGCAGCATCCTCCCAGCGAGGGCCAGCGGGATGCCAGGCAGCAGTGGCCCAGCACCAGCCAGCGGTCCAGCACCAGCCAGCCGGACCGCCGAACTGCGCCAGCTGCTCAACCGCGCCGCCCACGCCTATTACGTGCTGGATGCTCCCTTTCTGGAGGATCCCGTCTACGACCAGCTCTACCGCGAGCTGCTCGACCTTGAGGCGACCCATCCCGAACTGATCACCCCCGACAGCCCCACCCAGCGGGTGGGTGGCACCCCAGCCGAAGGGTTCGTGAGCGTGGAGCACCGGATCGGCCTGCTCAGCCTCGACAACGCCTTCAGCCACGAAGAGTTCGAGGCCTGGTACTCACGTCTGCTCAAGGCCCTCGACCGCCTGCCGGCAGTCGGCTCCCCCCTGCCGGCCCTTGCGATGGTGGGCGAGCTGAAGATTGACGGCAATGCCCTCGCCCTCAGCTATGAGCAGGGCCTGCTGGTGCAGGCGGCCACCCGGGGCGATGGGGAGCGGGGCGAAGAGATCACCGCCAACGTGCGCACCATCCAGAGCGTGCCGCTGAGGCTGCAGCTGCAGCACCCACCGGCCTGGGTGGAAGTGCGCGGGGAGGCCCTCATCCCCGACGCCAGCTTCACCATGATCAACGCCGAGCGGGCCGCACGGGGTGAAGCCCTGTTCGCCAACCCCCGCAACGCCTGCGCCGGCACCCTCCGCCAGCTCGACCCCAGGGTGGTGGCTGCACGACGGCTCGATTTCTTCGCCTACACCCTGCACCTCCCACCCGAGTGGAAACCGGGCCCGGAAGATCCGCCACACCCCACCAGCCAGTGGGAGTCGCTGCACTGGCTCCAGCAGGCCGGCTTCAAGGTGAACCCGAACGCGGAGCTGCTGCCGGGCCTGATGGCGGTGGAAGCCTTCTTCGCCCGCTGGGAGGAGGGGCGCAGGGCCCTTCCCTATGCCACCGATGGGGTGGTCGTGAAGCTCAACGACCTGCGCCTGCAGGATGCGGCCGGCTTCACCCAGAAGGCACCGCGCTGGGCGATCGCCCTGAAATATCCCGCGGAGGAAGCCCCCAGCAAGCTGCTCCGCCTGGCCTGCCAGGTGGGGCGTACGGGGGTGGTGACACCGGTGGCTGAATTCGAGCCCATCCCCCTGGCCGGCACAACGGTGAGCCGTGCCACCCTCCACAATGCCGACCGGCTGAGCGAGCTCGATCTTCACCTCGGGGACACGATCGTGGTGCGCAAGGCCGGCGAGATCATCCCGGAGGTGGTGCGGGTGCTGCCCGACCTGCGGCCCGCCGGCGCGGGGCGGCTGAGCCTGCCCCACTCCTGCCCGGAATGCGGCTCCCAGCTGGTGCGTGAGGAGGGCGAGGCCGCCACCCGCTGCGTCAACAGCAGCTGCCCGGCGATCCTGCGCGGTTCGCTGCGGCACTGGGTGAGCAAGGGTGCGCTCGATGTCGACGGCCTCGGCAGCAAGCTGATCGAGCAGCTCGTCGATC
>JAYKHC010000102.1:0-2698 GCA_035285465.1 Cyanobacteriota bacterium | reverse complement strand
TTCAGACTGGAGATCACGGCTTCGAAGCGCCGCTGTTGTTCGGCGGTCAGGCCATCGTCGTGATCCGGTGGGGCATCGGCACTGGCCAGGTGGGAATAGGTGCCCACCAGCTGGAGAGCATCCAGTTCCTGCAGGGCAGCCACCAGACGGGGCCCATCCCGCCAGTCGGCGCCGAGCCTGGCCATGCCGGTGTCGAGCTTCAGCTGCACGGCCATGGGGCGCCCTGAGCCGCTGGCAAGGTTCTGACAGAGCAGGGCTTCCCGCATGGTGCTGAGGGTCGGCATCAGCCGCCAGCGCAGGCAGAGCCTCAGTTCCTCCGGCTGGGTCAGGTTGCCCAGCAGCAGCACCGGGGCCTGGATGCCGGCACGGCGCAGCTCGAGCCCCTCGGCCAGGGTGGCCACTCCGAAACTGGTGGCCCCACCGGCCGCGGCGGCATGAGCCACCGTGACGGCGCCATGGCCGTAGCCATCGGCCTTCACCACGGCCATCAGATCGGTGCGCTCACCCAGCCAGCCCCGCAGGGCTCGAGTGTTGGCTGTGATCGCAGCGGTGTCCACATCCACCCAGGCCCTCTGCCGTGCGGCCCCGGCCAGATCCTCGAGCAGGGGCACCGAGGCCGGTTTGCCTCTCCGATCGGATGCCTGCCGACCGGGAATCTGCCGCTCGGGGGTGTTGAAGGTGACCTGCGGCACGGAATTCACCGCGACAGTGCCCATAGCATGACGCCTAATGCCGGTGCTGGCGTGGGCCACGTTCTTGTTCTGAATGCGTCCTATGAGCCCTTGAACATCACCACCTGGCGGCGGGCCATGGTGATGTTGCTCAAGGGCAAGGCCGAAGGACTTGAACACGACGCCACCCGGCGCATCCGTGAGGATCTGCTGCTCCCCACGGTGATCAGATTGCGTCAGTTCGTCCGGGTTCCCTACCGCCAGATGCCCCTGACCCGCCGCAACGTCTTTCATCGCGACAGCCATCGATGTCAGTACTGCGGCCGTTCCGAGGATCGGCTCTCCATCGACCATGTCGTGCCGCGTAGCCGTGGAGGACTGGACGCCTGGGAGAACGTCACCACCGCTTGCCTGCCCTGCAATGTCCGAAAGGGCAATCGCACGCCTCGAGAAGCCGGCATGCCTCTGGCCTGCACGCCTCGACGTCCGCCCAGCAGCCTCAGTTTTGAGGCGATACGACTGATTCGCTCCGGCCGACACAGGGAGTGGGCCAAGTATGTGATCGCACTCTGAACCGGAATCTCAGGCCGCCACCTGGTCTGCCAGCTCTTCAAGCAGTCTGTTCTGATCAGCTGTCACGCAGGCCCCGATCAGATCGTGGAGCTGGCCATTGAGAACGGGATCCAGGGAGAAATTGCGACCGAGCCGATGATCGGTCACGCGGTTGTCCTTGTAGTTGTAGGTGCGGATCTTTTCGCTGCGGTCGCCACTGCCCACCTGGGCCAGCCGTGCTGATCGTTCCCTGGCATGGGCCTCCGCCAATTGCCGATCGAACAGCTTGGCCCGCAGGATCTCCATGGCGCGCTCGCGGTTCTGGAGCTGCGACCGCTCCTGGGTGCAGAACACCCGGATCCCTGTGGGTTTGTGGAGCAGATCCACAGCCGTTTCCACTTTGTTCACGTTCTGCCCACCTGCTCCCCCGGAACGGGCCGTGCTGATTTCCAGATCTCCCGGGTCGATGCGCACTTCCACGGGGTCGGCCTCCGGCATCACCGCCACGGTGGCCGTTGAGGTATGAACCCGGCCCTGACTTTCGGTGGCAGGAACCCGTTGGACGCGATGCACGCCGGCTTCGAACTTCAGCTGGCTGTAGACACGATCCCCTCTGATGCTGAGGATGAGTTCCTTGTATCCGCCGAGCCCGGCTTCCGAGGCACTGACGGTATCCAGGCGCCAGCCGACAGCCTGGGCATAGCGCTCGTACATCCGGGCCAGGTCGCCCGCCCAGATGGCAGCTTCATCACCCCCGGCACCGGCCCTGATTTCGAGCATCACATTGCGCTGGTCCCGAGGATCGCAGGGAAGCAGGGCGATGGTGAGCTCGCGGGTGAGATCGGCGATCGCCTCAGCAAGCGTGCGGAGCTCCTCTTCAGCGAGTTCCTGCATGCCTGGATCACCCCGGTGGGTCTTCAGAAGAGTGCGGGTTTCCCGTTCTTCCTGTTCAAGCTTCCTCAGTTGTTCATGGCTGGTCACCAGGGGCTCGAGACGTGAGCGCTCACGAGCGATGGCCTGAAGCTGCTCAGGGTCTGAGGCAACGGCGGGATCGGCGAGTTGGCGCTCCAGGGTCTGGAAGGTCTGCCGCGCCGTTTCCAGGCGTTCATTCAGAAGGGAACGGTCCATGATCCTGGATCAGCCAAGCTCCTGAAGAAGCGGCAGCGGGGATGCAGTGGAGGACGTTCAGGCCTTGTTCGGAGCACCGCTTGCTTCGGCCTTGTTTGACATGCCGTATTTCCGCATGAAGCGGTCAACACGTCCTTCCGTGTCGAGGATCTTCTGGGTTCCCGTGTAGAACGGATGATTGCCACTCCAGACATCAACATGGAGCTCAGGCTGGGTGGAACCGGTGGTCATCACCACCTCTCCATTGCAGATCACCTTGGCATCGGGGTACCAGGTGGGGTGGATTTCGGCCTTGGGCATGGCTGGAGGAGGCTGAAGGGGCAGCAGCGCAATCAGCGCTTGGAGAA
>JAYKHC010000101.1:0-17562 GCA_035285465.1 Cyanobacteriota bacterium | reverse complement strand
GCTTCACCTCGGTGGCGCAGTGGCGTCCCAGGGCACGCAGCAGCGCCCCAACCCGGGCGGGATCCCGCCGCCGCTCTCCCACGCGGCTGATGTCCACCTGCCGGACCTGCTCGAGGTAGTCGCGGGCTGCGCGGCTCGCCGCCGTCAGCGTGCGCTTCTGCTGGGCCGGCCAACCGCCCCGCGCGATCAGCGCTGAAAGATCCTGCACGGAAAGTCCGGGGTCCGCTGCGGTCTGCGGTTTGCCGGCGAACAGCTGACGCAACGACACCGCTCCGCTGGAGGCACCGGTTTCAACCAGGCTCATGGGCCGCATCCGCAGGAAGGCGAACCGGCCGGCGCCGGTGTGGCGGCTGGCGTCATCCGGGGGGACGGCTGAACCGGTGAGCAGGAACTGACCGGGCTGATCGGAGCCATCCACGGCTCTGCGCACCTGATTCCAGAGCTCGGGGGCCACCTGCCATTCATCCAGCAAACGCGGCCTTGCCCCCTCAAGCACCAGAGCCGGTTCCACCGCCAGCGCCTGGCGTGCGGCCTGGTCGATGTCTAGCAGTACGGAAGACGCGGCCTGCTGCAAGGCCGTCATCGTCTTGCCGCAGGCCTTGGGGCCTTCGATCACCACAGCACCGGCAGATCTCAGCAGCTCGCGGAGCTCAGCATCAACGATCCGGGGGATGTAGGGCGGCACTCAGCCTCGCGAATGCAGGAAATGCAGGCATTCTAATCCGGGAAAAGCGGAGCACCAGATGCGCTTTTTGCGGTGCCTGTCGCGGCGAACTCGCGCCCTGATCACGCGCTCATCATCGTCGGGTTCAGCGTTGGAGGTGATGCTGGCTTGCAGGGCGTCCAACAGCTGCATGGCCTCAACGGATCGCCCCAGCCTGGAGACCACGCGGGCCAGATCCAGGCGCTTGCGGTTCGTCCACCAGGCATCGGGCCCTTCATGATCGAGGCGGTGAACAAGGGCCTGCTGGGCGTAGACGCGTGCTTCATCCAGTTTGCTGGCCTCCTCAAGGGTCTTGGCCAGGCCGCCCAAGGCACGGCCAATGCCGAAATCGTTGGGTTCGAGCACCTGCTGGCGGGCTGTCACCAGCTCGCGGAACAGGGCTTCTGCTTCCTCCAGCGCTCCGGTTTCGCGCAGGTTGCCTCCCTGGCACGCGAACTGATCCCGATCGGCCGTGATCGCAGCCTGGTGGGAGGAGTTGGAGGCCGAGAGGCTCATCCACGACAGCCGGCCGGAGGGCTCCAGGCTCGATGAGCTGCTCGATGCGTTTGAGCAGCCCCGCCAGGACGTCTACCGGCAGGTGCCGTTCCACAGCGGCGGCCCACTGGTACAACATGATTCCGACGCCCTGATGGCCACCCAGCCATCGAATGGGAGACGGTGCGGGTGGTGCCTTGATCCATCCCAAGCAGGCTTTGGGCTGCTTTCAGGCAACAAGCCTTGCTGGCCTGATGTAGTCAAATCCACCACATGGGCCCAACCGCTCCTTCTCGGCCCTGTTGCGGCAGATGGCGCAGGGCCACAGCTTCACGGTGCACTCCCCGGGCGAGCCGTCGTCACGCCAATGGAGAACCTGGCCCTTCTGGTCGACACAGGATCGGAAAAACTGCAGCTCAGAGCAGGTTCGCCGCCAGCTCGGCCAGGGCGCTGCGCTCACCGCGCAGCAGGCTCACATGGCCCGCCAGCCGCTGACCCTTGAAGCGCTCCACCAGCCAGGTGAGCCCATTGCTTTCGGCATCCACATAGGGATTGTCGATCTGGTAAGGATCACCGGTGAGAACGATCTTGGTGCCTTCTCCCACCCGGGTCACGATCGTCTTCACCTCATGGGGGGTGAGGTTCTGAGCCTCGTCCACGATCATGAACTGACGCGGAATCGAGCGACCGCGGATGTAACTGATCGCCTCCACCTCCAGCAGTCCCATCGCCTTGAGATCCGCCCAGCTGCCGCGGGGCGCCCGGTTGGCCGCGCCGCCGCCGCGGCCGCCCTGGTGGCGCGGCTCGTCACCCGCCCCCAGCAGAAAATCAAGGTTGTCGATGATCGGCTGCATCCAGGGCCCCATCTTCTCCTCCAGATCCCCGGGTAGAAAGCCGATCTCCTTGCCCAGGGAGATCACCGGGCGGGTCACCAGCAACCGGTCGTAGGCCCGTTCATCCGCCACCTGGTGCAGGCCTGCCGCCAGGGCCAGCAGGGTTTTGCCCGTACCCGCCTTGCCCACCAGCGTCACCAGTTGCACCCCGGGATCCAGCAGCAGGTCCAGGGCGAAGGTCTGCTCGCGGTTCCGGGCCTGAATCCGGCCCAGCTTGACTTTCGGAGCTCTCTGCAGAGGATGCAGGGACTCCAGCCCTGCGTCGTAGCGAGCCAGCAGGGTGTGCGCCGGTTGGAGCTGGTCCACCAGGGTGATCCCTTCATTGGCGAGCAGGGTCGGGGTTCCGGTGGCCATCCGTGGCAGCTCAGCCCGTGGCAGACCACCCTCGGCCTTGACCCGATCCATCTGTTCGGCGCTCACCCACAGCTCACAGAAACCGGGATACAGATCGGCGATGTCCACCTTGTCGGTGGTGTAGTCCTGGGCGATCAGCCCCACCGCGTCAGCCTTGATCCGCAGGTTGGTGTCCTTGGTCACCAGCACCACCGGCGGCTGCCCGTCGCACACATCGCCGAGTCGCTGCTGCTCCAGGGCCACCGCCAGGATGTTGTTGTCGCCGTTCCCCGCCTTGAGTTCAGGCGGAAGCTGGCTGAGGGTCTCACTGCGACAGAACACCACCTTGAGTTCAGCGCCGGAGCTTTCGTCGAGGGGCACACCGTCTGAAAGATTGCCCTGGGTGCGCAACTCATCAAGCAGCCGCGACACCTGGCGGGCGTTGCGTCCCTTCTCGGAAGGATCCCGCTTGAAGCGATCGATCTCCTCCACAACCTCGATCGGAATCACCACGTGGTTGTCCTCGAAGCGGGTCAGAGCGGCCGGATCGTGCAGCAACACGTTCGTATCCAGCACGAAGGTCTTGCGCATCGCTTCAGCGGCACCAGCAGTGGCTGGACGCTAAACCTCCCTGAGCAGAGCGGGCCGGAGACAGCCATCTACGCTCCGGCAAACCGCACCGCCCCACCCCCGTGGTCATCACGCTGTTCAAGCTGGTGTTGCTCGCCGGCCTGCTGCTGGCCCTGCTGCTGTTGCTGCTGGAGCTTCGACACCGGCTGCGGCCGGCCTCCCCGCTGCAGCTGCGGAGCGGCAGCTGGAAGACCCAGCGCCAGGGCGATGCTCTGCTGGTGCAGGGCAGCATCACGATCCGCAACCCCCATCCCCGCATGGAGGTGTTCGTACCCGAATTCCGGGTGCAGCCCACGCTGCTGGGCCGGGGGCCGCTCACAGGGGTGCATGTCGAAACCGTGGTGCACCCGCACCACCCGGATGAGGCCGCACGCCCCGACGGCTACTGGTTCGCTTACATCGTGAAGGGCCTCAAGAGCACCGCGGCCAGCATCCGGCTGCGAATCAGCGCCGATCCGGATCTGGATCTGCAGGCCCTGCTGGACACCCTCTGGGTGGAGATTCTCTGGCTGAATTACGGGCCCTTCGGCCGGCTGCACCGCCGTGATGGCATCCTGGTGCCCCTGCGTCGGCCGGGTGCTGCCCGTCCCTCCACCGCTTCCTGGCGCGAGGGTGAACGCTGCCGCGTGCTGCCGATCCGCACCCACCTGCTGGGCGTGCTGGACGAACCCGCCACCGTTCTGCGTCACTACGCAGGGCAGGTGCTGCAACCCGGCGATGTGCTCACCATCGGTGAGACACCGCTGGCGGTGATGCAGGGCCGGTATCACCACCCCGATCAGGTTGAACCGTCCTGTCTGGCCCGTCAGCTCTGCCGCGTGTTTCATCCCACCAGCTCCCTGGCCAGCGCCTGCGGGTTGCAGAGCCTGATCGACCTGGTGGGACCCGCCAGGGTTCTGATCGCCTGGCTGGTGGGCACCGCCCTCAAGCTGGTGGGGCTCAAGGGGTGGTTCTACCGCCTGGCCGGTGAGCAGGCACGTCTGATCGACGACATCACCGGCACCACGCCCCCCTATGACCAGACGATCGTGCTCGGGCCGGACCGACCCGCCAGCTTCTGCCAGGCCATGGCCAGCGAACTGGGGGTGGACGTGGCTGTGGTGGACGTCAACGATCTGGGTCGTGTCAAGGTGCTGGCCGCCAGCAGGGGCTGCGATGAGGAGCTTCTGCTGCGAGCCCTGCGTCCCAACCCGGCCGGCAACGCCAATGAACGCACCCCCCTGGTGCTGGTGCGTCCCTGCTGAGCGCACCCGCGCTGAATACAGTGGTGCCGGCCAGCTCCGGAGCCATCGCCATGTTTCCTGCTCCATGGCGTATTCCGCGGCGCAATCCACGCGATCCATCAGGCCCTCCCCCCGGCAACACCCTCTCCAACCCGGATTCCGGCCTGATGCCCTGGCGGATTGAACCCCTGGCCGGCTGGCACCTGCCCCTGCTGGGTGATCCTGTCTTTCTGCCCTTGCATCCACTGCTGCAGCGTGCCGTCCTGCTGGGGCTTCCGGAGCGGATTGTCCAGGCGCTCGGCCGCCGGCCGTCCCTGGCCCCCCAGGTGCTGGTCGCTTTCGCCCACGGCAGCCAGGACGCTCTGGGCCTGAGTGTGAGCCGCCGCCTCAACCGCAGTGGCAGCTGCTGGCAGCTGCAGCATCTCCGGACGGTTCCGGAAGCGGACCGCCGCCGACTGGGTTCCGATCTGCTGCGTCACGCCATGGCCGATGCCCGGCGGGCCCGCAGCTGGATCGCGCTGGCCTCCAGCGCCGATCCAGCCCGCCTGGCACTGCTTCGAGAACAGGGCTTCCAACCGCTGCGCAACGACCGCCTCTGGTGCTGGCAGCCGCCGACGCGAGCCCACCAGCCCCTGCCGGCGGCGCCCCAGGAGCTGCGTCTGGAGGCCCTGAGCCGGCGCAATGCTCAGCTGCTCTGGCTGCTCGAGCAGGCCGCCTGCCCGGCCCGCCTGCGGCAGCTGCTGGATCGCAGCGTTGAAGACCTGCTCGACCAGAGTGGTGGCCGGGGCTGGCTGCTGGTGGATCCCGCCCGCGGGCAGGCGGTGGCAGCGGCTCGCTGGCTCGCCGACCATCCCGGTGGAGGTCACGATCTGGAACTCACCGTTCATGAGGCCTGGGAGCAGCGGCTGGGCGACAGTGCCGCAGCCCTTCTGCATCACGCCGCCCAACAGCTGGGCGGTGGCCTGCTCTGGCTGCGCTCTGATGAGCGTGACCGCAACCGGGAAAGCTGGCTGGAAGAGCTGGGTGCCGAACCTCGACAGAACCGGGTTCTGATGGCTCGGAGCGTCTGGAGCCGACCGTTACAGCCCCTCGCTCAGCGATCCGGGCATCGGATCGAGGCGATGCTGGAGCAGCTGCAGCCCCGGCGGCGACCGCTTCCCACACCCAGCACCCGCCCCTGAGTCGAGCGGATGGCCCGTCCCCAGCCCCCGTCACCCCGTTCGGTGCTCGCCCTGGATGTCGGTCGTCGTCGCATCGGCCTGGCGGGTTGCGATCCCCTCGGGCTCACCGTGACGCCGCTTGCAGCCCTGGCCCGGGGAACCTTCTCAGCCGATCTGGCCCAGCTCGAACCGCTCGTGCAGCGACGCCGGGTTGAAGCCCTGGTGGTGGGACTGCCCCTGGATGCGGCCGGAGAGTTCACGAACCAGGCCCGGCATTGCCGCCGTTACGGCGAACGTCTGGCCGCTGCGCTCAGGCTTCCCCTGGCCTGGGTCAACGAACACAGCAGCAGCTGGGCGGCGGCCGACCGCCATGGGCTGGGGGGCGATCGCAGCGGTCTGCTCGACAGTGCAGCCGCAGCTCTGCTGCTGGAACAATGGCTGGTGGAAGGACCGGATCCGGAACCGATCGGATCGGTCTCCGAAGGGCTGCCGGTTACCGGTTGATGGCGAGGATCGCCAGCGTGCTCCATCCTGGAGGTTGATTTCTCCCTGTCATGAGCCCCGAAGGTTCCTCCATGGCTGGTGGTGCTGAAGTACCCACGGTGCTCGTTCGCGATGCCAGCGGCCGCCAACTGCTCTGTTTCCTGGAGCAGCTCATCCCTCTCGATAGCCACGACTATGCCCTGCTCACCCCGGTGGATACCCCGGTCTGCCTGTTCCGTCTCTCCGAGACCGAGGAGGAGCCCGAACTGATCGACACGGTCGATGCCACCGAACCGATTCTCTCGGTGGCTGACATCGTGCTGCAGGAGCACGACCTCACCCTGGTGCGATCGGCTGTCACCCTCACCGTGAGCGGTGACCTGGATGAACCCGATCCTGAAGTCCTCGAAGAGGATGAGGAAGGCGATGAAGAGTCTGAAACCTATGAGCTGTTGGTGAACTTTCTGGTGGAGGATCAGGAATATGGGCTTTACATCCCGCTGGATCCCTTTTTTGTGGTAGCCCGCATGCAGGGCAATGAGGCCGTTCTGGTGGAGGGAGAGGAGTTCGAGCGCGTCCAACCGCGGATCGAAGCAGAACTCGAAGAAAGCGAGGAGCCGTCCTGATGGCATCGTTGCGGTCTCTGCCACAGCTGTTGCGCCCGGACTGGATGGTGAGTGGAACCCTGGCCCAGGTTCCTCTCGATCAACTGATCCACAAGCCTTCCCAGCCGATTCGAGCGCTCGTGCTCGACGTGGACCGCACGCTTCTCCCCAGGCACCGTGGTGGCCTCCCCACCAGCATCGAGCGATGGCTGCAGCTGGCCCGGCAGCAGCTGCCGATTCAGCTGCTCAGCAACAACCCCTCCCGTCGCCGGATCGGAGGAGTGGCCCAGCAGCTGGACCTTCCCTTCACCACCGCCGCAGGCAAACCGGGGCGCGCAGCCCTGCGCCGGGTGCTCTGTGAGCTCAATCTGCCGCCGCAGCAGGTGGCCCTGATCGGCGACCGGCTGTTCACCGATGTGGTGGCCGGCAACAGGCTCGGGTTGTTCACCGTGCTGGTGAAGCCCACCGACTGCCAGGGTGAGCCCTGTCAGGGCGACAGGCTTCAGAAGCTGGAGCTGCGTCTGGCCCGCTGGCTGGGCACCAGCCTTCATGCCAGCACCCGGTGAGCGGCTCCGGCATGCGCAGGGTGATCAAGATCGGCACCAGCCTGCTTCGGGGTGATCGCGAGCGACCCACAGCTGCTGTGATCGCCGATCTGGCGGCCAGCATCAACCGGGCCCGTCGCCGCGGGGAAGCGATTGCTCTGGTGAGCAGTGGGGCGGTTGGACTGGGCTGCCAGATGCTGGAGCTGAGCTCCCGACCGGCGGAAGTGGTGGCCCTGCAGGCGGCTGCGGCCGTCGGCCAGGGCCGCCTGATGGCCCTTTACCAGGATGCATTTGCGGTGCGCGGGCTGTCCGTGGCCCAGGTGCTGATCACCCGTGGGGATCTGGCCTCGCGGCGTCGCTATCAGAACGCCCGCCGCACCCTGGAGCAGTTGCTGGAGTGGGGAGTGGTTCCCGTGGTGAACGAAAATGACACCCTGGCCACCCATGAACTGCGCTTTGGGGACAACGACACGCTTTCAGCGCTGGTGGCGGTGGCTGTCGGAGCCGATGAGCTGATTCTGCTCACGGATGTGGATCGCCTCTATTCCGGAGATCCACGCACCGACCGTGAGGCCCGACCCATCAGCGAGGTGCGCAACCTCCGGGAGCTGGAGGACCTCAGTTCCGTGGCCAGCGGGGGCGGCCGGTGGGGCACAGGAGGCATGACCACAAAACTGGCCGCGGCAAGAATCGCCACCTCCAGCGGCATCCGGGTGCGCCTGGCGGATGGGCGGGATCCGGCGGTGCTCGATGGGCTTCTGGGTGGCCAGTCTCTGGGAACCGTCTTCCAGCCCAGCACCACGCCCCTGAGGGATCGCAAGCGTTGGCTGGCCCATGCCCTGCTGCCCAGCGGAACCCTGGTGGTGGATGGCGGTGCCGAGCGTGCGCTCCTGCATCAGGGTGCATCCCTGCTGGCGGTTGGACTGATCGCTGTGCGGGGAAGCTTCGGGCCGCGGGAGGCGGTCTTGCTGCTCAATCAACAGGGGCGTGAGCTGGGGCGCGGGATCAGCGCCTACGGCAGCGATGTGCTGCGCGAACTGATCGGTCGGGAGGGGGTGGAGGCGGTGCACCGCGATGAACTGGCCATCACCGCCGCGGGATCCGGGAAACCGGAGCCTCTACGATCGATTCATACGGGGACTCACGATGCAGCTCAGCCAGCTGATCAAGGGGCTGAGTGAAGTCACGGCGCAGACGCCCATCGATCTGGCGGGCGATCCCCAGATCGATGGCGCCGATTCGCTGGAGCGCGCCCAGCGGGGCCAGCTCTGCTTCCTCGAGAAAGGCCATGGCCTGGCCAGCCTGCTCCCCTCCAGCAGGGCCAGCGCGATTCTGATTCCAGGCCGTGGCGACGAAGCGCTCAAACTCCGCCAACTGGCTTCCGAACGGGGGATGGCCTGGGTGGGTCTCGAGAATCCCAAGCTCGGTTTCGCCGAAGCACTCGAACTGCTGTATCCACGCCGGACCCCCGCGGCCGGCATCCACCCCTCAGCCCGAGTCGGCAGTGACAGCCTTGTGGGAGAAGGAACCCACCTCGGTGCCAACGTGAGCGTCGGCAGTCACTGCGTGATCGGGGCCCGCTGCGTGCTGCACCCCGGTGTGGTGCTGATGGACGATGTCCGGATCGACGAGGACTGCGAAGTTCATGCCAATGCCGTGATCCACCCCGGCAGCCGGATCGGGCGGCGCTGTGTGATTCACTCCGCAGCGGTGATCGGGTCCGAGGGGTTCGGATTCATCCCCACGGAGAACGGCTGGCGGCGGATGCCCCAGATCGGTGTGGTGATCCTGGAGGAGGGTGTCGAGGTGGGATGCGGCTCCACCGTCGACCGTCCCTGCGTGGGGGAGACCCGGATCGGGATGGGAAGCAAGCTCGATAACCTGGTTCACATCGGGCACGGCGTGCAGATCGGCCGACACTGCGCAATCGCGGCCCAGGTGGGCATCGCCGGTGGATCGCAGATCGGAGATCATGTGATCCTGGCCGGCCAGGTCGGAGTGGCCACCCGGGCGGTGATCGAGGATCGGGTCACGGCCACATCCAAGTCCGGTCTGCATGGCAGGGTCGCCGCCGGACAGGTTGTCAGTGGCTATCCCGCCATCGCTCATGCGCGCTGGATGCGCTGCGTGGCGGCATTCAGCCGGCTGCCGGACCTGCTGCGGGCCGGGCGCCGCTGAAGCTTGCGGCAACGGGCTGACAGCCATGGCTGAGCCTCAGAAGAGGCCCTTAAATTGGGCTGGCTGAGCTCGAGTTTCCATGCGCTTCAGTGAGCTGCTTGAGACCTTGCCCTCGATCGGTGACTCTGCATCCAGGGATCTCGCCGACGACCCGGTGATTGATTCAGCCGCATCCCTGATTAGCGCGGCAACGGGTCAGATCACCTTCTATGAACCCGGTTCAGCCGATGAGATCGTGCCGGGAACCAGCCCTTCGGCCCTGATCCTGCCCCGAGGACATGAGCGCCTGAGGAATTCGGCAACACAGCTTGGAATCGCCTGGGTGGAAAGTGATCACCCGAAGCTCAGTTTTGCTGAACTGCTTGAAATCCTTCATCCCGAAGAAGCGGTTGAGTGCGGGATTGACCCCGCAGCACGGATTGATCCCACAGCCTCACTGGGAGCGGATGTCTCGATCGGCCCCTTCGCAGTGATCGGCGCACATTGCCGGATCGGCGACCGCTGTCGTATTCATGCGGGCGCCATTCTGCATTCCTGGGTGCGGGTGGATGACGAGAGTGAGATTCATTCCGGAGCGGTGATTCATCGCCGCAGCGTGATCGGCAAAGGTTGTGTTGTTCACTCCAACGCGGTTGTGGGCAGTGAAGGATTCGGGTTCATTCCCACCGCCTCCGGACTGAGGAAAATGCCGCAGACCGGCCACGTGGTTCTGGAGGATCAGGTTGAACTGGGTTGCAACAGCTGCATCGACAGGCCGGCCATGGGTGAGACGAGAATCGGTTCGGGCACCAAGATCGACAACCTCGTGCAGATCGGCCACGGAGTGACAGTCGGCTGCCACTGTGCCCTGGCCTCTCAGGTGGGCATCGCCGGTGGCGCCCGCCTCGGCGACCACGTTGTTCTGGGAGGCAAGGTCGGGGTGGCCGACAAGATCAGGCTCGGAGATGGTGTCAAGGCCTATGCCAGTTCAGCGATCCCCGGTCACCTGGCCGACGGTGAGATTGTCTGTGGCATTCCAGCGATTCCGGCCCGGCAGTTCATCCGCAGCGCGGCCGTGTTCAAGTCGCTGCCAGAGATGGCCAAGTCGCTGAAACGGCTGGAGAAACAATCGCCCGTTCAGCTCTCCGCTCAGGATTCAGCCCCACCACCGAACCGAACCGTCGCTCCAGGGCCTGAGCCGTCATAGCCACACCTACTGTCTGCCAGATCAGAGCCTCTCCATCCGGCATCGCGTCCATGCAAGGCACCACCCCCGCCAGCCACCGGATCACCCTGCTTCCCGGTGACGGCATCGGACCTGAGATCATGGCGGTGGCCCGCCAGCTGCTCGATGCGGTCAGCCGGCGGCATGGTTTCCAGCTGAATTACGACGAACGTCCGATCGGCGGCGCAGCCCTCGAAACCAGCGGTGAACCTCTGCCGCAGAGCACCCTCGAGGCCTGTCGAGCAGCCGACGCCGTGCTGCTGGCCGCGATCGGTGCACCCCGGTACGACAGCCTGCCGAGGCAGCAGCGCCCCGAATCGGGTCTGCTGGCCCTGCGGGCCGGACTGGGGCTGTTCGCCAATCTGCGGCCGGTGAGGATCCTTCCAGCCCTGATCGACGCCAGCACACTCAAGCGGGAGGTGATCGAGGGCGTGGACCTGCTGGTGGTGCGTGAACTGACCGGCGGGATCTATTTCGGCCAGCCCAGGGGACGCATTCAGAGCGGGGAGCAGCTGCGGGCCTTCAACACCATGGTGTATTCCGATCACGAGATCGACCGCATCGCCCGGATCGGCTTTGACCTGGCCCGTCAACGCCGCGGACGGCTCTGCTCGGTGGACAAGGCGAACGTGCTGGAGGTGAGTCAGCTCTGGCGTGAGCGGGTGGAGGCCATCCAGGCCAGCGAATTCCCCGACGTGGAGCTCACTCACCAGTACGTGGACAATGCCGCCATGCAACTGGTGCGTGATCCTCGCCAGTTCGATGTGGTGCTCACCGGCAATCTGTTCGGGGATGTGCTGAGCGATGAGGCCGCCATGCTCAGCGGCTCGATCGGCATGCTGCCGTCAGCGTCCCTGGGCCATGACGGTCCTGGCCTCTATGAGCCGATCCACGGCTCCGCACCAGACCTGGCCGGCCAGGATCTGGCCAACCCGATGGCCATGGTTCTGAGCGCCGCGATGATGCTGCGGCTGGGGCTGGGTGAACACCAGGCCGCCGCCGATCTGGAGGCTGCTGTGGAGAGCACGCTCTCGGCCGGTTTCCGCACCGGCGACCTGATGGCTGAGGGACTGACCCGCCTGGGTTGCCGGGCCATGGGCAAACAGTTGCTTCAGGCTCTGGACGGGTGAGGCAGGCGACCTGCCAGACTCCCCCCCTGTCCGTCACCCTGCGCCGATGTCGAAGCGTCACCCGGTCGTTGCCGTCACCGGTTCCTCTGGCGCCGGCACCAGCACGGTCAAACGGGCCTTTGAGCAGATTTTCAAGCGGGAAGGCATCACGCCGGCCGTCGTGGAAGGCGACAGCTACCACCGTTACGAGCGCGGCCCCATGAAGGAGGCCATGGCCGCAGCCCTGGCGAAAGGGGAAAACTTCTCCCACTTCGGCCCTGAGGCGAACATCTTCGACAAACTCGAGGAGCTGTTCCGCACCTATGGCGAGAGCGGCGGCGGCCAGAAGCGCTACTACCTCCATTCCGTCGAGGAGGCCGCCGAGCACAACGGCCGGCTGGGCACCAGTCTCAATCCCGGCCAGTTCACCCCCTGGGAGCCCATTCCCGGCGAAACCGATCTTCTGTTCTACGAAGGCCTCCATGGCGGTGTGGTGGGGGAGGGTTACGACACCGCCTCCCTGGTTGACCTGCTGATCGGGGTGGTTCCGATCGTGAACCTGGAGTGGATCCAGAAGATTGCGCGTGACAACTCCGAGCGCGGCTATTCAGCCGAAGCCACCGTGGACACGATCCTGCGCCGGATGCCGGACTACATCAACCACATCTGCCCCCAGTTCAGTCGCACCGACATCAACTTCCAGCGGGTGCCCACCGTGGACACCTCCAACCCCTTCATGATCAGAAACATCCCCACGCCGGATGAATCGTTCGTGATCTGTCATTTCCGTAAGGGAGCGCGTGAGAAGTGGGGCATTGATTTCACCTACCTGCTCGACATGATTCACGACTCTTTCATGTCCAGCCCCACTTCGATTGTTGTGAATGGCGGCAAGATGGGTTTCGCCATGGAACTCATTCTCACGCCGATCATTCATCGGATGATCGAAGAGAAGCGCAAGCTCCACTGATGCCTGGCTGATGATCTGGGCTGCCGTTGCGCTGCTGGGCGCCTGCATCGGCAGCTTTCTCAATGTGGTGGCCTGGCGGCTGCCCCGAGAGGAGTCGATCCTGATGCCACCGAGCCACTGCCCGCGATGCGGCAGCCGGCTGGCCTGGTTTGAGAACATTCCCCTGGTCAGCTGGCTGCTGCTGACCGGGCGCTGTGGCCATTGCCAGGCGGTGATTCCGATCCGCTACCCGCTGATGGAGCTGCTCACCTCGGGCCTGTGGGTGGCGGCCCTTGATTCAGCCTGGCAGGGCCGTCCCGGCGGCCTGGGCCCATCTCCCGAGCCCTGGCTTCTGGCGGTGGCCGGCTGGCTGCTGCTGAGCTGGCTGCTGCCGCTCACCCTGATCGATCTCGACCGTCTCTGGCTGCCCGAACCGCTCTGCCGGCATGGCCTGCTGCTGGGCCTGGTGGTGACCAGCGCGATCGGATTCGCCCAGGGCCCCGAGCTGGGCCGAACCATTCTCTTTCATCATCTCCTGGCCGCCGGTGTCGGTCTGCTGGGCTTCGAGCTGGTGAGTGCCGGAGCCGGCCGGTTGATCGGCCGGCCGGCGCTCGGCCTGGGTGACGCCAAGCTGGCTGCACTGCTCGGCGCCTGGCTGGGGCTCACCGGCCTGGGGCTCGCGGTCGTTCTGGCGGTGTTCAGCGGCGCCCTCGTCGGCGTCGCCGGTCGGCTGAGCGGCCGGATCGGGCGTCACGAACCGATCCCGTTCGGCCCCTTTCTCAGCGCAGGCGCCGCGCTGGTCTGGCTGCTGGGTCCAGGGCCCTGGCTTTCCCTGCTCGGGCTGACGCCTTAAATGGCCCCAGATGAAGCCCGCCCGGCCCTGGTCCACCGATGTCGCTGTTCGACTGGTTCGCCGATCGCCGCAAGACGGCTCCGACCGTCCGCAATGCCCAGGAACTGAATGAGGATGATGGGCTCTGGAGCAAGTGCCCGGAATGTGGGCTGGTGGTCTACCGGAAGGACCTGCTGGCCCATGCCAGCGTCTGCAAGGGCTGCGGCCATCACCACCGAATCGACAGCGAGGAGCGGATCCGCCTGATTGCCGATCTGGGCAGCTTTGAACCGATCGACTCCGATCTGGCTCCCACCGATCCACTCGCCTTCAAGGACCGCCGCAGCTACGCGGATCGGCTGCGCGACACTCAGCGCAGCACCGGTCTGCCCGATGCCGTGGTGTGTGGACTCTGTCGCATCGAGACCCTGCCACTCGCTCTTGGAGTGATGGACTTCCGCTTCATGGGGGGGTCGATGGGCTCGGTGGTGGGTGAAAAACTCACCCGTCTGATCGAAACGGCCACGGCCCGGCGTTTTCCGGTGCTGATCGTGTGCGCCTCAGGCGGCGCCCGGATGCAGGAGGGGATGCTCAGCCTGATGCAGATGGCCAAGATCTCCGGCGCTCTGGAGCGTCACAGGGAAGCTCGGCTGCTCTACATCCCGCTGCTCACCCACCCGACCACCGGAGGGGTCACCGCCAGCTTCGCGATGCTGGGTGACCTGATCCTGGCCGAACCCGGAGCCCTGATCGGTTTCGCCGGTCGTCGGGTGATCGAGCAGACGCTGCGCGAGAAACTGCCCGATGATTTCCAGACCGCCGAATACCTCCAGGCCAAGGGATTCGTCGATGCGATCCTGCCCCGCCCGGGCTTCCGGGCGGGCTTTGCCTCCCTGCTGCGCATGCACGGCGTTCAGGAGCTGACACCCGCATGAGCAACTTCAGAAGATCCCCCCTGAGAGCGCTGCTGCTCGGGCTGCTGCTGCTGTTGCTCACCGCCGGTTCCCTCTCGGCGGAGGCCTGGGCCGGCCCGGTCGACTGGCAGGAGGTTCCCGCCGACGATTCCGGTCGTCAGTGGTGGGATCGCGGCAGCCTGCGTCGCAGTCGGGCGGGCAACCTGTCGGTGCTGAGCCGATTTCAGCCCGCTGTTCCTGCCGATGCCGACGCAGGTCGCCCGCCGGCAAGCGATCTCTACGTGATGGAGATCGATTGCGCTCAGGCGCTGTTCCGCGACACCTCCGTGAACGGCTTCCCCCGGCTGGGGGCGGAGTGGCAGCCCTCCGGTTCCGACCCGCTGATCGATGCGGTGATGGATCAGGCCTGCTCGGCCGGGCAGGATCTGCTCAGCTGAGCAGCTGCAGCGATGTCGGCAAGCCAATCGAACAGACCCCTGACGGTGGCGATCGCCGGTCTGGGATTCGGAGAGAAAGTGCATCTGCCGGCGCTGCGCAGCTGCCCCGGAACCGAACCCGTCGCCTTGTGGCACCCCCGAGCCGAGCGGCTGGAGGTTGCCTGTGACCGCAGTGGATTGCCTGGGTTCACCGACTTCGCTGAGCTGCTCAACAACCCGGCCGTGGAAGCCGTGGTGATCGCCACCCCTCCAGGCCCGCGCTTCGGGCTGGCCCAGGCGGCCCTGGAGGCGGGCAAGCATCTGCTGCTGGAGAAGCCCGTGGCCCTGGAGGCTTCCCAGGTGGAACAGCTGCAGCGCCAGGCGATCCAGCGGGGCTGCTGCGTGGCGGTCGACTTCGAATACCGCGCCGTACCGCTGTTCCAGCAGCTGCAGGCGCTGGTCCGGTCCGGCAGCCTCGGCGAACTCTGGCTGGTGCGCTTCGACTGGCTGATGAGCAGCCGGGCAGACCCCACCCGTGCCTGGAACTGGTACTCCCAGGCCAGCGAAGGCGGTGGTGTGCTGGGGGCACTCGGCACCCACGCCTTCGACATCCTGCACTGGTTGGTGGGCCCATCCCGGCAGCTGCAGGCCCGGCTGAGCACAGCGATCACGGAGCGTCCACGCCCGGATTCCCCCGCTGCGATGGCGGCGGTCGATTCCGAGGACATCGCGCTTGTGCAGCTGGATCTGCAGGATGGAACCGGACGCTGGGTGCCGGCTCAGCTGAGCCTGGCGGCGGTGGCGCGCCAGGGTCGCGGCTGCTGGATCGAGCTCTACGGAAGCGAGGGCAGCGCGGTGCTGGGCTCAGCCAACCAGAACGACTATGTGCATGGCTTCGGGTTGTGGCTGGCCCGGCCCGGTGAGACGCTGCGGCCTCTGGAGCCCGATCCGGCGCTGGCCTTCCCCCGAACCTGGGAAGACGGCAGGATCGCTCCGGTGGAGCGGCTGCTGGGCTGGTGGGCCCAGGCCGCCAGGGAGAACCGGCCGATGGTTCCGGGGCTGGCTGAAGCAGCGGCCAGCCAATGGTGCTGCGATCAGGCCCGGGGAGCGTGACGCCCAAATGCGGCGAATCCGCAGCACACACCTCCCCGGCTTCGGTAACAACCGCTACAATCCAGCCATCGCTCTGCGCCATCCACCGGAGGTTCTTCCCATGTCCATCACCACAGCCCGCCAACTCGCACGCCAGGCCCAGGAGGCCCGACGCGCCGCCAAGCAGAACGGATTCACCGTTCAATCGCTGCGCCGTCAGCACCTGATCGACTGAGATCCGCTCAACTCAGATCTGAGCCCCGCCCTGCGGGGCTTTCAGGCAGCCAGCCACGGCGCCGATCCCGTTCAGGAGTCCGCAGGGGCATCCCCTAAAATCCGCGGGCATTCCCAACCCCCCGCCCGAGAGGTCCCCATGGCGCTCGTTCCGCTTCGGCTGCTGCTCGATCATGCCGCCGAGAACGGCTACGGCATCCCTGCTTTCAACGTGAACAATCTCGAGCAGGTGCAGTCGATCATGGAGGCGGCCCACGAGACCGACAGCCCGGTGATTCTCCAGGCCTCCCGCGGTGCTCGCCAGTATGCCGGTGAGAGCTTCCTGCGCCACCTGATCCTGGCCGCGGTGGAAACCTATCCGGACATCCCGGTGGTGATGCACCAGGACCATGGCAACAGTCCAGCCACCTGCTACGGCGCAGCAGCCAACGGCTTCACCTCGGTGATGATGGATGGCTCACTGCAGGCCGATGCCAAGACCCCGGCCAGCTACGAGTACAACGTGGCCGTCACCAAGGAAGTGGTGGATGTGGCCCATGCCATCGGCGTGAGTGTGGAAGGTGAGCTGGGTTGCCTGGGCTCCCTGGAGACCGGCATGGGCGAGGCCGAGGATGGCCATGGCTTCGAGGGCAAGCTCGACCACAGCCAGCTGCTCACCGATCCGAGCGAAGCCGCAGACTTCGTTTCCAAAACCAAGGTGGACGCCCTGGCGATCGCCATCGGAACCAGCCACGGGGCGTACAAGTTCACCCGCAAGCCCACCGGCGAGGTGCTGGCCATCAGCAGGATCGCAGAGATTCACAAGGCCATTCCCAACACCCACCTGGTGATGCATGGCTCCTCCTCCGTTCCCCAGGAATGGCTGGACATGATCAACAAGTACGGGGGCGCCATTCCGGAAACCTATGGCGTGCCTGTTGAGGAGATCCAGGAAGGGATCCGCAACGGCGTGCGCAAGGTGAACATCGACACCGACAACCGTCTCGCCTTCACCGCGGCCATCCGTGAAGCCGCCGCCAAGGATCCTTCCAACTTCGATCCCCGACACTTCAACAAACCGGCCCGTGCCTACATGAAGCAGGTGTGCCTGGATCGTTATCAGCAGTTCTGGTGCGCCGGCAACGCCAGCAAGATCAAGCAGCGCGACATCAATTTCTATGCCGGCCTCTATGCCAAGGGGGCCCTGGATCCGAAGACGGCCGTCGCCGCCTGAGTCGATCCGAACCGATCACCGAGCAGGGGCCCTTAGGGGCCCCTTTTCTGTGACGGCTCATTCCAGCTGCAAGGTGCCCAGGGTGTTCTGACGACGCTGCCTGTCCTTGGCGTTGTACTCCGCCATGCAGTCGTCCTTGGGCACCAGCAGACAGCTCACATAGCCGGAAGCCTCGATCAGGGCAGCCCGCAGGGCTTTGGCAGCGGGCGTGCGGCTGGCGCTGGTGGAGTTGTTGGAGAAGCTGAAGGTTCCCGCAGCAGCCGTTGCGGCATAACCGGCATTACCCATCGGCACGGTGGCACCGAGAATGGCAGCAGCCGGCAACAGACTGCCGCCGCTCGATTTCTGTTC
>JAYKHC010000100.1:0-7816 GCA_035285465.1 Cyanobacteriota bacterium | reverse complement strand
TAGATCCAACTCCATGCTCGGAACCACGAAACTGCAGGTGGGACCATCGGACGCGCCGTGGAGGACTTGAACCCCCGACATCAGGTTTTGGAGACCTGCGTTCTACCAACTGAACTAACGGCGCAAGACCGATGCCCCCGAACAATCTGAGGCGTTGACCTCAGCGGTCGAAGCGTTGTTTGACGCGGGTGGCTTTACCCACTCGGTCTCTGAGGTAGAAAAGCTTCGCCCGCCTTACCTTACCGCGTCGCTCAACCTTCACTGAAGCCACCTGAGGGCTGTGAAGCATGAACACCCGCTCCACGCCAACGCCCTGAAAGATGCGGCGCACCGTGATGGTCTCGTTCAGTCCGCCGTGGCGCATCGCGATGACGACCCCCTCGTACGGCTGGACCCTCTCCTTGTTGCCTTCCCGGATGCGGACACCGACCTTGACGGTGTCTCCCACATAGATCTCCGGCAGATCGGCCTTGAGCTGCTCGGCCTCGAAGGCGGCGATGAGTTCCCGGGCTGTCAGTTTCCGCGTGAGAGCGGCGGCTGCAGCCGTGGTCGGGTTCTCCACTGGCGCTTCTGCTTCTGTCATCTCCTCAGCGATCTCGCCTGCCATTTCGTCTGCCATTTCGAGAGAACTCTTGATTTCAGGCCAAACGGCAATCCTACTGGCATGCCCGTCCTGTCATCCCCTCAGCGATGCTCCAGGCCCTCAGCGATGCCCCAGGCCCCTCCGGAGCCTGCTGATCGCCATGGAGGTTCCGGTCACCAGCATCCACAGCAATCCCAGCCCGTTGAACAGCACATAAAGCGTTTCACCGTTGGGGCCGAACCAGGTCCGCAGCCATTCACCCTCATGGAGCACCATCAGCCAGTGCGCCTGGTCGCGGCCCAGTCCACCCCAGTCCCTCAGGAGCCGATAGCCAACACCACTCAGCACGGTGATCGCGAGGGGCAGCACCACGACCGGCGCCACACCGGCATGGGCCTGACGCAGGGCGACCTGCAGGGAGCGGATCATGATCAGGGACGGGGCGGACCGGTGAATCAGCGGTCTTGCTTCGGCCATTGATACCTTGAAGCACAATGCCCCTGCGCCTCGGATGAACCTGTTTGCAGATCTGCTGAGCGGCACCAGCGGCCAACGTGCCTCAACAGGCCTCAGGGGACAAGGCATCGGCACGTCCACCTCCGCTCCGGTGGTCACCCAGACCGGCCCGAGAATTCAGAAGGGCCGCCGGGGAGTTGAGATCAAAAGTGCCCGTGAGCTGGCCACCATGCAACAGGCCAGCAGGATTGTTGCCACCGTGTTGCGGGAGATTCAGGAAATCGCCTCACCGGGCCTGTCCACCGGGGATCTCGATGCCCATGCCGAGCGCCGGATCCGCGAACTGGGAGCCGTGCCCAGTTTCAAGGGTTATCACGGCTTTCCCGCCAGCATCTGCGCCTCGATCAACAACGAAGTCGTTCATGGCATCCCCAGCAGAAAGCGCCTGATTCAGGCAGGTGATCTGCTCAAGGTGGATACCGGGGCCTATTTCGACGGTTACCACGGCGACAGCTGCATCACCATCTGCGTGGGCGAGGAAACCCCCGAAGACGCACAGCGGCTGGCGCGGGTGGCTCAGGAGTCACTGATGCGTGGACTGGCCCAGATCAGAGCGGGCAACACCCTGCTTGACATCGCCGGTGCGGTTCAGGATCACGTTGAGGCCCATGGCTACAGCGTTGTGGAGGATTACACCGGCCATGGCGTCGGACGCAACCTCCACGAGGAACCTTCCGTGTTCAACTTCCGGACCCGCGATCTGCCCAACATGAAGCTCCGTCCGGGGATGACCCTGGCCGTTGAACCGATTCTCAATGCCGGTGGCAAGGGCTGCCGAACCCTGCGGGATCGCTGGACGGTGGTGACCGTCGACGGCAGTCTCTCTGCCCAGTGGGAGCACACCGTCGCGGTGACCAGCGACGGTTGCGAGATTCTCACGGCCCGAGACTTCTGACCTTCAGTCCCCGGTGAGCAGCCGGGCGTACAGCCAGCGCCCCAGCGTGGTGAGCGGCATCAGCACATAAACCAGAGGATTCGGGGTGACGATGATCAGATTCAGCCCCAGCCCGGCCTGCAGCAGGATCTGATCCGCCACGAATTCAGCTCCCATCACTCCGATGGGGTTGAGAGCTGATCGGAACGGCCCGAGCACCAGCCGGCGGATCCGGACCTGCCGGTTCAGATCCAGGGCTCTGAGGCTGAGTAACTGACCCATCAGTCGCTTGCTGATTTCGTAGAGCGGGCTGAAGGCCGGCTCGATTTCCGCCTCCGAGGTGTTCACCCACACCTCCGGATGTGGGCGCTGGGGGTCACGGTCGGCATGAAGTTCGGCGAACAGCTCCAGCAGGCGCCAGCCGCTGAGGGCATTCACGTCGAGAGAGAGCGCCGTGGCCACAGCATCGCGTCGGCCATGCACGTTCACCCCATGGTTCAGCACCAGCACGTCCACCTCCTTCAACCACGGCGCCAGGGAGGCTTCTCCCCCCACCTGCCAGCTCGCCTGGCGAAGCGGAATCGGCCGGCCCTGGGCGTCGGCGAGTTGCAGAGGCTCCTCGGAGCTTGTGAAGGCGATCAGACGTGCCCCGCGCCGGTGCCAGGCCAGAAGCAGCGCCCTGCCAAGGCTGCCGCTGGCTCCTGTGATTCCCACGCAGGGAGGGCAGCCGGCCCCCTGCTGCAGCGGTGGCTCGGACATGAAGGCTGGCGCGTCGACGGGCTGAGCAGCAAGCTTGGTCCATGGACGGAACTTCCTCGATCCTTCCCCTGGCTCCGCTGTTCGCCCCGTACTGCGGGGGCGTCGGCCGCGAGCAGCAGCTGATCACGGCGCTGGAAATCCTTGTGGCGGGATATCTGTCCGGTGTGCGTCGTCTCAGCGATGGGGGTGGGCATGCCTTTGAGCTCCAATGGAGCGGCGAACCGGCGCCGCTCCAGACCCTGCACTGCCAGTTGCTTTTCCCCGGTCAGTCCGAAGAGATCACCTACACGTTCCCCCTGACGTGTCATCAGCTCGTGCACTGGCTGGTGGAATCCGGCGGCGATGGACTCCCGGAACGCTTCTGGCCCTGGTTGCTTCAGGGGCGGCTGGTCGAGACGACCTAGATTGAACCCCTGACGCCTGCCCCGGTGAGGTTGCGTGATGGCCCCAACCCTGCTGGTCGGAAGCTGCGAACCGTTCAGCGGCAAATCAGCCGTTGTGCTCGGCCTGGCTCGACAGTTGATGCGTCGTGGACAACGCTTGAGATTCGGCAAGCCTCTGGCCACCGACCTGGATGGGGAACGACTGGAAGCGGAACGTCTGCTGGACGCCGATGTGCGTTTCGTGGGCGCCACGCTGGCACTCCCCGATGTCGATCTGATCGCCTCGGCTGATCTGCTCGATCCCGTTGAGGCTGAGCAACGCCTGATGGCCGCCGACCTTGAACCCGGAGCCGGCTACCTGCGCCTGCGCCAGCAGCTCGCCCAGGCCGAGGATGGGCTCAATCTGCTGGAGGCAGCCGGCACCCTTCAGGAAGGGCTCCTTTATGGCATGAGCCTGCCTCAGCTGGCCCGTGGCCTGGACGCCCAGGTTCTGCTGGTGCACCACTGGAGCGATGCCCGCAGCATCGATTCCCTGCTGGCAGCCAAGGCCCGGCTCGGCGATCACCTCGTGGGAGTGGTGCTCAATGCCGTCACACCGGAGGAGGTTCCCGTGCTGCGTGATCGTCTCGCACCGGCGCTGGAGCGGCTCGGGCTTCCCGTGCTGGGGGTGCTTCCCCGCAGCCCGCTGCTGCGCAGCGTGACCGTGGAGGAACTCTCCCGACGACTGAACGCCCAGGTTCTCTGCTGCAGCGACCGACTCGACCTGCTGGTGGAGACCCTCTCGATCGGCGCCATGAATGTGAATTCCGCGATGGAATTCTTCCGTCGTCGCCGCAACATGGCGGTGGTCACCGGGGCTGACCGCACGGACATCCAGCTGGCAGCCCTGGAAGCCTCCACCCAGTGCCTGATCCTCACCGGCGTCGGAGATCCCCTTCCCCAGCTCCTCAACCGGGCTGAAGAGTTGGAGGTGCCCCTGCTCAAGGTTGATCAGGACACCCTGACCACGGTTGAGGTGATCGAACACACCTTCGGAAATGTGCGTCTTCATGAGTCGGTGAAGGCCAGTTACGCCATCCGCCTGGTTGAGGAGCACTGCGATTTCCGCCCTCTCTTCGACCGACTGGCCTTGCCTGCTCCCGCCTGAGCTAGCTTCGCTGAGCAGGTTGTGGGCATCTGGTGACCCGGTCCCTAGATCTTCCGGCTCTCGACCGGTTTGACACGCTGGCCCAGGAGCTGGCGATGCTCCAGGATCGGGGCAAGCGTCGGATCGCCATCCTGGGCAGCCGACATGTTCCGGTCGTCTCCATCCATCTTGTGGAGCTGGTGGCCCGTTCCCTGGCCCAGGAGGGACACAACCTGATCACCTCCGGAGCTCAGGGCGTGAATGCGGCCGTGATCCGCAGCGTTCTGGAGATCGACCCGGGCCGTCTCACCGTGCTGCTGCCCCAGGGACTTGATCGCCAGCCCAGCGAATCCAGGGAGCAGCTGGAGCAGGTGCTTCATCTGGTTGAGAAGCCTGAACACGACGAGCTGCCATTACCGATCGCCAGCAGCCTCTGCAATCAGGACATCATCAACCGTTGCGACCAACTGATCTGCTACGCCTTCCACGACAGCGAAACCCTGCTCTCCAGCGTTCGGCTGGCCGAAGATATGGGCAAGGTGGTGAGCCTGATGTTCTTCGACTGAAGCGTGGTCACCTTCCCGAGCAGGTCGGTTCCGGGAGGACCTGAAGTCGGGTGCCCTCTCTGCCCATCACAAGCACCGATGCTCCGGGTTCCAGCCCGTGTTCTTCTTCCAGGTTCACGGCGGCCCAGCTCTGGCCCTGCCACAGCACCCGGCCCTCACAGCTCGGGTGGTCGGTTCCACTGCCGAAGCCGCTGATCACGGAGGCACGCTCTGCCTGAGCGGAACGGGGCAAAGCGCTTTCGCGCTGACGTCCAGCCCAGCGTCGCAGCCAGCTGTAGGCGAGTGAACAACCTGCCAGGAAGAACGCAACTGCCAGCAGGGGCGGCAGCGGCAGGATGGCCGTGAGCATGGACATCAGCAGAGCGCATCCCCCGGCGATCAGGATCAGCCCGTCGGTGTCGATCCCGAGCAGCACCAGAGACAGCAGCACCCCGCCGAGCAGCAGCCACAGCACAGGAGCCGTCCAGAACCAGGCAGCCAGGGGCACGAGATGCCGAAACAGAGCCGACCCCTCCATCCTGCCTAACCTTGGCCAGGCGGGTTGGACCCATGGAAGCTCTGATGATTCCCGTGATCGGGGTGCTGGCGGCCTTCGGGGTCAGCGGCATCAAGGTCACCAGCAGCAGCCGTTCCAGGCTGGTGGAGCGGCTGGGGAAATATCACCGTCAGCTTCAGCCGGGTCTTTCGTTCGTCCTGCCGGCCGTGGAGCGGGTGGTGAGCCATGAATCGCTCAAGGAGCGTGTGCTCGACATCCCTCCCCAGCAGTGCATCACCCGCGACAATGTGGCCATCGAAGTGGATGCCGTGGTGTACTGGCAACTCCTGGAGCATCCACGGGCCTATTACGCCGTGGACAACCTGCAGGCGGCCATGGTGAATCTGGTGCTCACCCAGATCCGCGCCGAGATGGGGAAGCTTGACCTGGATCAGACCTTCACCACGCGCCAGGAAGTGAATGAAGTGTTGCTACGCGAGCTCGATCAGGCCACCGACCCATGGGGGGTGAAGGTGACCCGTGTGGAGATGCGCGACATCAAGCCGTCGGCCCGGGTTCAGGATGCCATGGAGCAGCAGATGACCGCCGAGCGGGAGAAGCGGGCGGCCATTCTGCGTTCGGAAGGCGAGCGCGAAGCGCAGGTGAATGCCGCCAAGGGGCGGGCCGAGGCCCTGGTGCTGGATGCCAGGGCCAAACAGGAGGCCCTGCTGCTGGAGGCTGATGCTCAGTCCAGGCAGCAGGTGCTGCTGGCCAACGCCCGGGCCGAGGCCGGCAGGCAGCTCGCTGAACTGATCCAGACCGGTCCTGCGGGCGCCGAGAGCCTGCGGCTGTTGCTGGCCCGCGACTGGATGACGATGGGCCAGGCCATGAGCCAGGCCCCAGGAGGCAGCGTGCTGATGGTGGATCCCCAGAGCCCGGCTTCGCTGCTGGCGGCGCTCAGGAACCTGCAGGGCGACTGAAGCTGAGGCGCCATGGAGCATGGAGTTCTGAAGCTGCCCGGTGTGGCGTTGGGGGGAATGAGGAAATAGCTGCCGAACCAGGCGCGAATCTCCAGCGGAACTCGCATGCTTTTGGGCTCCTCGTGATGACTGCAAAGGTGAGGAATTCGCTCATGGTCTGTTCCTGGCCGTGCTTGTCCTGGCCTTCACCCCCTGGGGAGAGCTGGCGGTGCGGCGGCTTTTGCTGAGTACCGGCTGATGTATGGTGCATACACCAGCCGCCGCAGGATGCAGCGCACCCAGATCTACCTCTCGGAGCAAGAGCGGCAGGGACTGCAGGCTCTGGCCTTGAGCAGTGGTCGCAGCCAGAGCGCCCTGATCCGCGAGGCGATCGACAGCTTTCTGGAGCGCCAGCAACCGGAAAGCCGCCTGGCCCGGCTGCGCCAGGCCAGGGGCCTGTGGGCCGATCGTGAGAATCTGCCGAGCTGGCCAGATCTCCGCCTCGAACTCGACCGTCAGCCGATCGCGGGTTCCTGATGGGTGACCGGCAGACCACGGCCCTGCTTGTTGTGGATACCGATGTGCTGATCGATTACCTGCGTGATCAGGCCGACGCGGTGGCGTTTCTGGAAGGTTGCGCCCAACCGCTGTCGCTGTCGGTGGTGAGTGTGGCGGAGCTGTACGTGGGGGTGCGCGATGGCGAGGAACGGCGACGGCTGGATGCGTTCACGGAAGCTTTCGATGCCTTGCCGTTGGCACAGGAGGCGGCGGTGCAGGCGGGATTGTGGCGGCGCCAGTACGGCCGCAGCCATGGCACCGGTCTGGCCGATGCGCTGATCGCCGCCAGCGTGGCGGCAGCGGGCGGCACCCTGGCCACCCTCAACCGCCGCCATTTCCCGATGCTGACCGATGTGCTGGTGCCCTATGCCAAGCCCTGACGCCAGGAGCAAGCACCTGATCGATGAGTGGCTGCCGATCACCGACTGGGCGGCCACAAGCTGCTGGCCCCGCTACGGGCCGCCGCTTCGTGATGGTGCACGGCTTCCAGAAGACAACTCAGAAAACGCCGAAGGGCGAGCTAGACAAAGCCCTCAAGCCCATGGCCGACGGTCTCTCCACGGACTCCACACCTTGAAGATGAGCACTGCAGAACCCATCACCAAGAGGCATCCTGAGCGATGGAGGTGCAGCCATGACCCCAACGCCTCTTGAAACCGTGAACGGAGCCCTGCTGCGCCTGTTCGGCCCCCATGCCCGGGGCGATGCCAGGCCCAGCACAACGGGTTCAGAACACACGGCTTGCGCGGGCGCAGGCTGGCTCACCATCGCGTTGCGATTGATCTGCTCCTGTACCCGCCCAGCAAGGTGGAGGAGCGTCGCCTGGGCTCAGCCATGTGATCGCGCTGGCGCAGCGTGAGGCGAGGGGTCTCGATGGCGGCAGCTGATGTGGCGAACAGGCCTGTACGGGGGCGCGCTCAGCCCGCGAGCACCTGGCGGACACCTTCGAGGTAAAGGATGCCGCTGCAGGTGAGGCCGCCGGCCCAGCAGAGCCCCCGCAGGGGTGGGATGTTGGCG
>JAYKHC010000099.1:0-5739 GCA_035285465.1 Cyanobacteriota bacterium | reverse complement strand
TCGGAGCCGGTGGCGATGATCACGTCGCGGGCGGAGTACGTGCGCTCCACGCCGCTGCCGCTCTCACGCACGATCACCTGCTGGTGGCCCGCCAGGCGGCCCTTGCCGCGCAGGATCGTCGCGCCGGCCCGCTCCAGGGTTTTCGTGAGGTTGGCGCGGATCGTGGCCACCAGCTGATGGGCATGGTCGGCGATCTTCTGGCGCTCGAAGCGCACCGGCGCCGCGTGGATGCCGAAGCCCGCCAGGTGCTCGGCGTCGGCGAGTTCCCGCACCCGGCCACTGGCGGCCAGCAGGGCCTTGGAGGGCACGCAACCGCGGTTCACACAGGTGCCGCCCATGTCGCGACTCTCGACGATGGCCACCTTCAGCCCGTGCTCCGCCGCATGCTTGGCGGCGTCGAAGCCGCCGTAGCCGGCGCCGATCACGATCACATCGAAGTCAACCCCGGAGTGATCCGGGCTGGGGTTCGAAGAGGTCTCGCTCACCGCTGGGCTGCGCAGGTCGGCGGCATTCTCTCCCCTGATCGGCCGGTCGGATGTTCGTTCCGGGGTCAGTGCTGCTGCCGCCAGCGTTCCAGAAGCAGCGGCGCGGCGGCCGCCGCCACATTCAGCGATTCAACGGCTGGGTTGTGGGGAATGGTGGTCAGACAGCTGGCCATGGCCTGAAGCTCCGGGGCCAGACCGGCTCCCTCATTTCCCAGCAGCAGCACCGTCGGCAGCCGCCAGTCAATCTCCCAGTAGGGAACGGGACGTCGGCCATCGACAGCGGCGGTGCTCACCACAACCGAGGCCACCAACTGCATCCCCTCGGCAGCCAGCGCCACCAGGCGCTGCAGCAGATCGGAGCGATCCATCCGCAGCAGCGGCAGGGCCAGGGCTGCTCCGCTCGAAGCTCTCAGCACCTTCGGCTGAAAGGGATCGGCGCCCTCGGCCATCCAGAGCGCTTCCACCCCGGCCGCCCGTGCCGTGCGCATCAGGCTGCCGAGATTGCCGGGGTCCTGCAACCGGTCGAGCGCCAGAACGAAGGAGGCGGCCCCGGCCGCCTGTGGAGGAGGGGGCAGGGTGAACACGACGCCATCGGGATGGTCTGTGGTGGCCACCGCATCCAGCACGGCAGGGCTGACCGGCACGGGCCTCAGATCCGGGGGGAGCTGCCGCATCAACTCCCGATGGCGATCCCGCCAGGAGGGTGTGTGCAGCAGCTCCGCCGGGGTGAGCCGGAGCTTGAGGGCCTCCTGCAGCAGATGGGTGCCTTCCAGCAGCAGCAGTGCCGCCTCGCGCCGACCTCGGCTGCAGTGCAGGGCCCGCAGCCTTCCGACCAGAGGGTTGCGCCGGCTGGTGATCAGCCCGGCTTCAGGGATCACGCGGCTTCAGAAGGTGTGGTGCTTGCGTACCCGAAGCTGGTCATGAAGGCGCAGATCTCCGTCGGTCAGGTCGAGTCCTGACACCGCCGCCAGTTCGCCTTTGACACCTTCGGACTGAAGGTTGCGCAGCAACTGCTTGATCAGCTCGTTTTCAACGGCTGCCTGATCGATCGAGTCTGGAGTGAGCTTCTCAAGGAATTTGCCGAGCTTCGAAGCGACGATCTCAGAAGCGTTGTTGATCTTGAGGATGATCATGAGTATGCGGATGGGGAGACTTGAACTCCCACGACATTGCTGCCACTAGTACCTGAAACTAGCGCGTCTACCAATTCCGCCACATCCGCGTGGCTGCCGCCGCTGGCGACAGAGTCAGCTTACGTCATCCGGTGCCTGTCCTGAACTCGAGACAGTTCCCGGCGCGGACTCCTAGACGACGCTCCTTTTTATTGTCAAGATTCGCTTCCAACGGGGGACGGGGGTTGAATGTCGGTGGCCATGGCCTCGCCTCAGGTGTTGTCAACGCCCGTTCTCGAAATCGCCGGCGGCAGGAGCCTCAGTGGCGAGGTCCGCATCAGCGGAGCCAAGAACTCGGCTCTGGTGCTGATGGCGGCCGCGTTGCTGACCCGCGATCCGGTGCACCTGCGCAACGTGCCGCCGCTCACCGACATCGCCGCCATGGGGGAGATGCTGGCCACCCTCGGGGGGCGGGTGAGCCGCCGCGGGGATTGCCTTGATCTCGAGTGCGATCACCTGAGCAGTTCAACAGCCCCCTATGAGCTGGTGAACAGCCTGCGGGCGAGCTTCTTCTGCATCGGCCCTCTGCTGGCCCGGGCCGGGACGGCTCGTGTGCCGCTGCCCGGCGGTTGTCAGATCGGCAGTCGTCCGGTTGTCGAGCACGTGCGCGGTCTCAAGGCTCTGGGGGCTCAGGTGACGATCGAGCACGGCGTTGTGCATGCGGTTGTCCCCGGCCGCGGACATCGGCTGCAGGGGGGGCGCATTCATCTCGACTGCCCCAGCGTCGGCGCCACGGAGACGCTGATGATGGCCGCCACCCTCGCCGAGGGTGAAACGGTGATCGAAAACGCCGCGCTTGAGCCTGAGGTGGTGGATCTGGCCGGCCTGCTGATCGCCATGGGCGCCAGGCTGCGCGGCGCCGGTACACCCACGATCACCATCGTTGGCATGGAGCGGCTGCACGGTGCTGATTACAGCGTCATTCCCGATCGCATCGAAGCCGGAACCTTTCTGCTCGCCGCCGCGATCACCCGCTCTCAGCTGCGGATCACCCCTCTGATTCCCGACCATCTCGGGGCTGTGATCACGAAGCTTGAAGAGGTGGGCTGTCGTCTGGAGCATGACGGCATCGGCACGATCATCGAAGCCCGTGAGATCAGGGCTGTAGACCTTCGCACCCAGCCGTTCCCAGGGTTTCCCACCGATCTTCAGGCCCCCTTCATGAGCCTTCTGGCCACGGCCCAGGGGGTCAGCGTGATCACCGAGAAAATCTTTGAAAACCGGATGCAGCATGTGGCGGAGCTCCAGCGGATGGGGGCCGCGATCCGGCTTCAGGGCAACACGGCGTTCATCGAAGGGGTGCCCCGACTGAGCGGGGCGCCGGTGCAGGGCACGGATCTGAGGGCCTCGGCCGCCATGGTTCTGGCCGGTCTGGCCGCGGACGGCATCACGACGGTGGGAGGGCTCAAGTATCTGGATCGCGGCTACGCGAATCTGGAAGCCAAGCTCAGTTCGGTAGGGGCCTGTCTTCGAAGGGTGCCCTCCGAGTCGTCGCTCCTCCAGGCCGCGTAAGCTCCCAGTCGCGGGAGCGTGCCGGAATTGGTAGACGGACTCGACTCAAAATCGAGCGCCTTCGGGCATGTGGGTTCAAGTCCCACCGCTCCCATCGTCACAGCGGTTCCACCTGTGATGGACACCTATGCCCGCTTCCCGCTGGAGCTGGTGCGCGGCAGCGGCGTCTGGGTGTGGGATCGACGGAACAGGCGCTACCTCGACTGTGTGGCCGGCATCGCCGTCTGCACCCTCGGTCACAGCGACGGTCCACTCAGGCGTGCCCTCAGCCGCCAGCTGGGCCAGCTCCAACATGTTTCCAACCTTTACCGGATTCCCGAGCAGGAGCAGCTTGCTGAGGCGATCGTCGCGAGCAGCTGCCTCGATCGGGTGTTCTTCTGCAATTCAGGCGCCGAGGCCAACGAAGCGGCCATCAAGCTTGCCCGCAAGCATGGCCATCTCGTTCGGGGGATCGAGAACCCCCTGATTCTCACGGCTCAGTCCAGCTTTCACGGTCGCACCCTGGCCGCGGTCACCGCCACCGGTCAGCCCAAGTACCACCAGGGTTTTGAACCCATGGTGCACGGTTTCCGCTATTTCCCCTACAACGACATCACGGGTTTTGAAACGCTGCTGCAGCGGTGTGAAGCGTCCGGTCCGGCGGTGGCGGCGGTGCTGGTGGAACCGTTGCAGGGGGAAGGTGGAGTGGTGCCGGGAGATCGCACCTTCTTCCGGCGACTCCGGGAGCTCTGTGATCAGAAGCGGATTTTGCTGATCTTCGACGAAGTGCAGATCGGGGTGGGCCGCAGCGGCGAGCTCTGGGGCTATCAGCAACTCGGCATCGAACCCGACGCCATCACGCTGGCCAAGGGGCTCGGTGGAGGCATCCCGATCGGAGCTCTGGCCGTGAAGCAGGCGGTGGATCATTTCCAGCCGGGGGATCATGCCAGCACCTTCGGGGGCAATCCCTTTGCCTGCCGTGCCGGGCTCACCGTGCTGGCGGAAATCAAGCGGCGGGGGCTGCTGCAACAGGTGCAGACCACCGGCGCGTTGCTGCAGGAGGAGCTGGCCCGGTTGGTGAGCCGTCACCCGACGCTTCTGGAGGGCAGCCGCGGCTGGGGGCTGCTGCAGGGGCTTGTGCTGCGGCCGGAAGCCCCGAGTGCCCCTGAGGTCGTGAAAGCGGCCCTGGCTGAGGGGTTGCTGCTGGTGCCGGCAGGAACCCAGGTGGTGCGCTTCGTGCCGCCGCTCACGATCAGGCCGCGTCACATCCGGGAGGCGGTGAAGCGTCTGGAGCGTGCCCTGGCCGGTCTGGTCTGAGCTTCTGGATTCGTTCGACGACCTGATCGAGTCCTTCAGCCGTCGGGGGGTGGACCTGGGGCTGGGGCGACTGCAGGCGGCCCTGGCGGAGCTGGGACACCCCGAGCGGCGGTTCGCGGCGGTGCAGGTGGCC
The DNA here is from genome assembly GCA_035285465.1 of Cyanobacteriota bacterium. Lineage (GTDB taxonomy): Bacteria > Cyanobacteriota > Cyanobacteriia > PCC-6307 > Cyanobiaceae > UBA5018. Next base: position 1,141 of record JAYKHC010000099.1, on the reverse strand, counting down.
GGCACCAACGGCAAGGGCTCGATCTGCACATTGGTGCATCAGGCGCTGCTGGCGGCGGGCATCCAGGCCGGGCTCTACACCTCACCCCATCTGCTGAGCTGGACCGAGCGCATCCGGCTGGGTACCGACTGCATTCCCGCCGCCGGTTTGCGCCGCCAGCTGGAAGCGGCGCGTCCCGTGGCCAGAGCCCACCAGCTCACCCCGTTTGAACTGGTGACGGCGGCGGCATTTCTGGCTTTCGCTGAGGCGGCTGTGCCGCTGGTGGTGCTGGAGGTGGGCCTGGGGGGCCGGCTCGATGCCACCAGCTGCCATCCCGATCGCTCTGTGATCGGCCTTGGATCGATCGGCCTGGATCACCGTGAGTTTCTGGGCCCGGATCTGGCCAGCATCGCCGCCGAAAAGGCCGGTGTGCTGCAGCCAGGCTGCACCGCCGTGAGCGGTCCGCAGAATCCGGAAGTGCGCGCGGTGCTCGAGGCCCGGGCTGCTGCGGTGGGAGCAGACCTGCGCTGGGTGGGACCGCTGGCCCGGAACACAGCCGGCGATCTGTGGCTCGCAGCGGATGGACCCGGTTCTGGCTCGTGGGTGCCCTGCGGGTTGCCCGGGGTTGTGCAGGCCAGCAATGCCGCCGTGGCCCAGGGTGTGCTGGAGGCGCTGGCCGAGCGGAAGTGGCCGATCGAGGCGGCGGCGATCCGGCGCGGTTTTGCCGCGGCCCGCTGGCCGGGGCGGCTGCAGGAGCTCGACTGGAATGGGATCCCGCTGCTGCTCGACGGTGCCCACAACCCGCCGGCTGCAGCTGCTCTGCGGGCCGAACTGCATGCCTTCCCGGAGCGCCATGGGCTGAGGCCCGGCCCGCGCTGCTGGGTGATCGGCATGCTGGCCAACAAGCAGGGTCCGGACATCCTCAAGGCGCTGCTGGCTCCTGGTGACCAGGCCTGGATCGTGCCGGTGGCGGGACACAGGAGCTGGGATGGGGATCAGCTCAGGCAGGAAGCGCCGGAGCTGGCCCCTCAGCTTGATTCGGCCTCGGATCTCCTGGAGGCGATCCAGAAGGCCTGGTCTGCGGGCGGGCGCCGTGTGCTTGTGGCGGGTTCTCTGTATCTGATCGGTGAGGTGTTGAAAGCGGTGTAGGCGTTGGGGCTGG
>JAYKHC010000098.1:0-23334 GCA_035285465.1 Cyanobacteriota bacterium | reverse complement strand
GCCGGCGCTGCTGAGCCTGAACAGGCGCCCCCTGGTTAAGCCGCCGCGATCGGCATCCGCCAACCACTGCCGAAGGCCCGGCCGCTCACCTTGAGCAGCGGTGCCGCCTGGCGGCGCTTGAATTCGGCACGGCGCAACAATCCCTGCACCCGCTCGGCCAGCTCAGGCATCACCCCGCTGGCCACCAGCTCCTCCGGGCTGCGCTGCTCCTCCACATAGGCCTTGAGGATCGGATCCAGCACGGCGTAGTCGGGCAGCGAATCGCTGTCGCGCTGATCGGGCCGCAGCTCGGCGCTGGGGGGCTTGTCGCGGATCGCCCGGCCGATCAGTTCACCCTCGGCCGGCAGGCCCAGCTCAGCGCGGCAGCTGGCGGCGGAGGGTGAATCGAGCCAGGCGCAGAGGGAAAAAACACTGGTCTTGTAGAGGTCGCCGATCACCGCCAGGCCGCCGTTCATGTCGCCGTAAAGGGTGCAGTAGCCCACAGCCAGCTCGGATTTGTTGCCGGTGGAGAGCAGCAGCTGTCCCTGCTGGTTGGCCACCGCCATCAGCAGGGTGCCGCGGATGCGGGATTGCAGGTTCTCGGCGGTGAGGCCCTGGGGCTGGCTTGCCAGGGGCGCCTGCAGGGCCGCATCGAAGGCCTCCATCACCCCGGCGATCGGCACGGTATGGGTGCCGATCCCAAGCCGGGCCGCCAGGGCTCCGGCATCCACCCAGGAGCCCTCCGAGCTCCAGGGCGAGGGCATCAGCAGGCCCTGCACCCGATCAGCCCCCAGGGCGGCTGCGGCAATCACGGCCACCAGGGCCGAATCGATGCCGCCGCTCAGGCCCAGCAGGGCCTTGCGGAAGCCGCACTTTCGGGCGTAATCACCCACCCCCAGCACCAGGGCGCGCAAGAGCTGCTCCTCGGCTTCCGGCAGGGGTGGGGTGGGAAGGGCGGGCTGCGGGGTCCCGGCATCCCAGCAGGCGAGCTGTTCACGGCAGCAGGCCAGCTGACTCAGCACCTCACCGTGCCGGTCCACCACAAAACTGGCCCCATCGAACACCAGTTCGTCGTTGCCTCCCACCTGATTGACGTACACCACCGGACAGCCAAGACGTGCCGCCGCCTGTGCAGCGAGCTGTCGGCGCAGCTGGCTCTTGCCCTTGCCGAAGGGCGAAGCCGAGAGATTCAGAAGCAGGTCCACACCGAGCGGCTGCAGATCGGCCACCGGATCAGGCCCGATCAGGCGATGACCCTGCAGCGCCTCATCCACCCAGAGGTCTTCACAGATGGTGAGCCCGAGCCGCCAGCGACGTCCCTGCCGCTCCAGTTCCAGTAGCGCGGGCCTCTCACCGGGCGTGAAATAACGGCGCTCATCAAACACGTCGTAGCTCGGCAACAGACGCTTGCGCACCACCACCCGCCAGCCGGCGGCCTCCACCAGCGCCACCGCGTTGAACAGCCTTGGCAGGGTTCCGTCCGGAATTCCGTGCTGTGATTCGGCGATGCCGACCAGCACTGCCAGCTCCAGACCTTCCTGCGCCAGCGAGGCAGAGATCTGGCTGAGCACGCTCTGCTGGGTGACGATCAGGCCAGGACGCAACAGCAGATCCCTGGGGGGATACCCCCAGAGCGAGAGTTCCGGCGTGAGAACCAGATCAGCTCCCGCCGCTGCCGCCGCCCGGCAGGCCACCAGCACCCGCTGGCCATTGCCCTCCAGGTCACCCACCAGGGGGTTGATCTGGGCCAGGGCGAGGCGCATCGATCGTCGCTGTCAGGGATGGGGGAGACCGTAGAGCTTGTGCTGCCGCAGCAGCGTCCACACCGCCGCAGGGATCTGCCTGGGATCAGGGGCGCGGCGCAGCTGTGAACTGGCGGTGGCTGGCACCGGAATGGCCAGCAGTTCCACCGTGGCCCCGAGCTGCTCCAGGGTGGCCAGCAGCTCAGGCTCGAGCCGTTGATCCACTCGAGGTGCGATCGCCAACCGGCAGCGGCGGAGCACCTCGCCGGCCTGCTTCCAGCGGGGGATCTGGTCGGCCAGATCACTGCCCACCACGAACACCAGCTCAGCCCCGGGCCAGAGCTCAGCAGCGCGATCCAGAGTCTCGATCGCAAACGGGCTGCTGAGCTGCTGCACCTGCGTGAGCCTTGGGTTGTTGATCTGAGCCACAAGAGCGGCCAGCAGAGCGCTGCGCAACTCCAGGCAAGCGTGGTGGCGCTTCAGCGGGTTGTCGCTGGCCCAGGTGACCACCCGCGGATAGTGCAGCAGCAGACCCTCCAGCAACGCCTGATGGCCACAGGTGGGCGGGTCGGCACTGGTGCCGAACAGGGCGACCCGCCCGGGGTCGGTGGCGCGTGCGGCACGCATCAGGGCAGCAGGGTGGCGCTGAACGGCCGGAGTGCCGGCCGCCCCGCCAGCCAGCGACGAGCCTCGGGATCGCTCCGGGCCAGCCGCTCTCGAAGGGCGATCGGTCCGGCCTGGCGCTGGGCGCTTCGGACCAGCTCCGCCGCGGCCAGACGGCCGGTGAGCCGTGTGGTGTGCACCGCCAGGGCAGCCTGGGCCACGGCCACAGGAGCAGCTGGCGCCAGGCTGAGTCCGCCGGTGAGGGGTGCGGCCCCCAGCAACAGCTGCTTCACGCCGCCCAGAAGGAGCTGCAGGGCCAGCTGGGCCCCGCCCAGCAGCAGGTTGTGACCCGAAAGCCTGGTGAGCAGCGCACGTGCCGCCTGGCTGCCCATCGGCAGGCCGTAAAGCTGACTGAGCTGGAGCACCAGGGCCGTGTCACAGGCGAGTCCGCCGGCCAGATCGAGCAACACCAGGGGATTGGCCGCAACGCTGCTGGCCTTGAGGGCCGCGAAGCGGCCGATCAGGCCCTGGGCCTGATCACGGCGGCTGCCGAGCCGCCAGAGCTGCAGCCCCCGCTGCAGCCGCTCAGCAGCTGTAAGGGCATTGAGGGCCAGCAACAACTCGCCTTGCTGCTCCAGCAGTTCGATCAAGGCTTTCCGCAACGGAGTGATCCTGGCCGGAGCGGCCTCGCTGCGCACCCGCCCGTCGGCCAGCAGCGTGGCCTGGCGAGGGGCGGCCGCCACAACAATCGGCTCCTGAACAACACCGATCGGCAACCGACGCCGGATGCTGGCGACCAGATCCGCCCGCTCATCAGCAGGCCAGCAGTCGCTTCGGTTGAGCACCACCAGCAGCGGCTTGCCACTGGCCAGCAGCGACTCGATGGCCTCCTCCTCGACGCGGGTGAGATCAGCATCGATCACCAGAAGCACCAGATCGGCTGCAAGGGCTACCCGGCTGGCCAGTCGGGCCCGCCCGGCCGCCGCGATCTCATCAATTCCCGGGGTATCCACCAGCTCCACGGCCTCCAGGGCCTCCAGGGGCTGACGCCACCGCACGCCCTGCTGCCGGCGCGTGCAGCCATGGGCCACATCGGTGGCAAAGGCTTGCTCGCCGAGCAGAGCATTGAGAAGACTGCTCTTCCCCACCCCCACCCGACCGAACACCGCCACACGAAGCCGCCGCTGCTCCAGTCGTTCCAGCTGACGATCGAGACCGGCCAGGGCACCGGCGAACTGGCTGCGCTCGCGGCCGGTGAGCACCAGCTCCGTGCGCCAACGACGCAGAAGCTGCCGGCAGCGCTCAGCGGTGGCGGGGGGCTGGCGACTCAGAGCGGGCGACAGGGATTTCTCCCTCCATTAAATCGGCTGTTCCACACTGGGACGGTCTGTGGTCTGCCCGTGGAAACCTCGCTGCCTGCTTCCGTCTACGCCGAACGCCGCCGGAGATTCCTGGAACAGCTGGGCGGCGCCGCCGCGGTGATCCCCGCAGCACCACGGGTCAGCCACCATGCCGACTGCGAATGGCCGTTCCGTCAGAACAGCGACTTCTGGTATCTCACAGGCTTCGATGAGCCGGATGCAGTGGCCCTGTTCCTGCCTCACCGACAGGACGGTGAGCGCTTCGTGCTGTTCGTGGCGCCGAAGGATCCGTCGGCGGAGGTATGGAACGGCTTCCGCTGGGGCACTGACGGGGCGGTGAGCCACCACGGCGCTGATGTGGCTCACCCCATCGCCGAGCTGGCCCAGCGCCTCGGGGATTACCTGGATGGGGCTGAGGGCATCGCCTTCCGGGTTGGCCGACATCCCAGGGTGGAGCCGCTGGTGCTGCAGGCCTGGGGCCATCAGCTCGATCGAGCCCCCCGCCGCGGTGCCGCGGCCCTCGGATTGGTGGCCCCCTGTCCGCTGTTGCATGCCCTGCGGTTGCGAAAGGAGCCCGAGGAGCTCGCCTGCCTCCGGGAGGCCTGCCGTATCTCGGCCGAAGCCCATGAACTGGCGCGGCAGGTGGCCCGGCCCGGTCTGCGGGAGCGGCAGGTGCAGGCGGTGATCGAGCAGCACTTCCTGGAGCAGGGTGCCCGGGGTCCTGCCTACAACTCGATCGTCGCCGGCGGCGACAACGCCTGCGTGCTCCACTACACCACCAATGGCTCAGAGCTGCGGGATGGCGACCTGCTGCTCATCGATGCGGGCTGTTCGGTCCGCGACTACTACAACGGTGACATCACCCGCACCTTCCCCGTGAACGGGCGCTTCAGCGGCGAGCAGCGGGCCCTCTACGAGCTCGTGCTGGCGGCCCAGGAGACAGCCGTGGCCACCGTGGCTCCCGGCAACACCGCCGAGGGTGTGCATGCAGCGGCCGTCAAGGTGCTGGTGGAGGGGCTGATCGACCTGGGCCTGCTGATCGGGGAATCCGACGGGATCCTGGAACAGGGCGCCTACCGTCACCTCTACATGCACCGCACCGGCCACTGGCTGGGCCTCGATGTCCATGACGTGGGGGCTTACCGACTGGGGGAACATCCGGTGGAGCTGGAGCCCGGCATGGTGCTCACGGTGGAGCCTGGGCTGTATGTGAGCGATCGGATGCCTGTGCCCGAGGGACAGCCGGCCCTGGAGGAACGCTGGAAGGGAATCGGGATTCGGATCGAAGACGACGTAGCCGTGACCCGGAACGGCCATGAGGTTCTCACCGCTGCAGCCCTCAAGGCACCGGCGGCGATGGAGCGATGAACTCCGATCAGGCTGGACCCGCCAGCGCTTCTTCCACGGTGGCAAGCGCAGCCTCTGTGCTGGGCAGAATGGCATCGGCCCCGGCGGCGCGCAGCTGCGCTTCATAGCGTTCACGGGCCCCCCGTTCCCCAGGCCCATGCAGGTGCGGTGGAGCCACCGCCAGGCTCAGAAAGCGCTGGCGAGGCTGTTCGACCCGAGCACGCTGCACGGTGATCACATCAGCCACGGTGTCACCCAGGTAGGCGACAGGGGTGCCGCCGTGACCCGGATCCCCTCTGAGCAGCTGAGCGACCAGGCGCAGAAAGCCTGTGGGATCAGGTTTGTCGGGGGCATCGCCCATGGCGATCAGGGGAGGGCGGCTCAGTCCAAGCCGAGCCTCCAGCACAAAGCGGGCGGAGGGCGGCTCAGCACCGCTCACAAACCCCCAGACCACACCGGCATCGCTGAGAGCCTCGAAGAACCTCGACTGCACCAGCAGCGGCTCATGGCCGATGAATCCCCGCCAGGCAGCCGGATCGCCGTCGGGATCCCCACCGAAATAGAAGCCGTTGAACACCTCCACCAGGGCCGCAAAGTCCGGCAGCTCAACCTGGCCGAGCTGGCCCAGGCCCTTGCGGCGCAGAAGTTCCAGCGAAACTTCCCAGTCGTTGTTCCAGCAGCCTTCCGCCTTGAGGGCATCGATGGCAGCCGGCGACGGCCGCCAGCCGCTGAAGTGATGCACCGTCTCAACGATCGCCCTCCGGTAGCTGCCGCTCACATCGCGGATCACACCATCGATGTCCAGCAACAGAACCGCCCGCGGGGCTGGTGCGGTGCCGAGTCGTGGAGCGGCGGCCATAGACAGAGGCTAAGAGGTCGCCCAACATTTCCAGGCCGCGGCGGCGCGCTCGAACTGCTCGGCGGCGGCCTGTGTGTCTGGGTTCTCGAGCAGGGCCGCGGCGATGGCCGGGCTGATCGTGAAGGTGTCGCAGCCACCAGCTGCCAGCTGGCTCAGATCGCTGGGGCAGCGCAGACTGGCCACCAGCAGTCGGGTGGTCGAGCCCACCGCCCGCAGGGCCCGCTGCATGGTCAGCAGTTCGCCGTGACCGTCGCGGCCCTGGTCCGTGATCCGCCCCAGGTAGGGGGCGATGTATGCGGCCTGCAGCGCCGCGGCCACCAACACCTGGGCAGCGGAATAGCAGGCTGTGAAGGTGACCGGAATACCTGCTGCGATCAACGGCCCGGCAGCGCGCACACCGGCTTCGGTGATCGGCAGCTTCACACGGATCAGCCCGGGAGCGAGCGCGGCCAGCTCTCTGCTGCAGGCCTCCAGGGCCGTTCCGTCGGCGCCCCAGGCCTGCAGGTGAAGTTCGCCCACGCCGAGGCTTCTGGCCTGGGCTGCGAGCGATGCCAGGGCCGGCAGTTCACAGGGCAGGCCGGCTCGGCACAGGAGCATCGGGTTTGTGGTGATGCCTGTGAACAGTCCTGTGGACCACCAACGCTGCCACTCCAGAGGATCGGCACTGTCAAGCAGCAGGCACAGACCCATGAACAAGGGATCCAGTGTCGTGGTCACTGGTAGGGTAATGGTTTGATCCGTTGTCTTGAGCGCCGATACCATGACAGCCACCCCGAGCGCTGCCGGCGCTGCTGTGAATGAAGCGCCTGATGGGGCTGTCGCCTCCGAAGAAACCACCGAAGGCCGGCCTGTGCTGCGCGGTGGCAGCGCCGCTCTGGCCACGGCCACCATCGATGAAGATGGTGTCCCTTCGGGTTACACACCCAAGGCGGATGAAGGCCGCTTCCTGCTGAAGATCCTCTGGCTTCCCGACAACGTTGCCCTGGCGGTCGATCAGATTGTTGGAGGCGGCCCCAGCCCCCTGACGGCTTATTTTTTCTGGCCCAGGGAAGATGCCTGGGAAACATTGAAGACAGAGCTCGAAGCCAAAAGCTGGATCACGGACAATGAACGCGTGGAGATTCTCAACAAAGCCACGGAAGTGATCAATTACTGGCAGGAGGAAGGCAAGGGCAAGAGCCTCGAGGACGCCAAGCTGAAGTTCCCGGATGTGACCTTCTGCGGCACGGCCTGAGTTCACCGGCTGGAAAGCTCTTCCACCTCAAACCGGTAGGGATGGCTCGTGTCCCTGCTGAGTTGTTCAGCAAATGCCAGGGCAGTATCCCGGTCTTTGAAGCTGGCGATCTGGGTTCTGCCTGCTGAATTTCTGAGGGCATCCCGCCGGCACTGCCGGCGGGATGCAGGTAAGGCATCGACCGGTCCGACCACTGACCACAGCACTCCTGTCAGCCGCCCGTTTTGGGGTTCCATGCTGCTCCGATAATCGAGACACGCCTGCCAGATGACCGCAGCCCGGTCGTTCGGACGGCTGGTTTCGGCAACAGGCCTTTGGGGCACCTGCTCGATGCTCGGTGCGGGAGCCCCGGGCTGGGGGGACGGAGGCTGACTCTCAGGCAGATCTACCGCTGGAGAGAGAGCTGTCGACCGGGGCGGGGTCTTGAGGGAGAACCAGAAGGCGGCCATGGCCACCAGCAGGCCCCCAGAAATCAGTGAGAGTGCGGGGATCAAGGTGCTGGTGCGCCCGGGGCTGGTGACAGGCCTGCCCCTTGCAGGTGCCGACTCAGCCCCGGACGGCTCGGGATCAGGCCCCGGGGAACAGGTGTCGGCAATGCCGAGGCAACCGTTGAGCACAGCGGTCAGACGCCTGACCACTGCGGCGCTGTAAACCTCTCTGAGATCAGTGAGCAACGCATCCCTGACCCCGGTGTTCTGACCTCGGCCAGCCTGGCTGAGAAGCAGCCGGAATGCCGGCCGCGAGAGAAGATCTCTCAGGGGAGTGGCCAGGGTTGTGTCCGGGCCAAGGATGTCCTGAACCTGGGCCAGGATTCGTCGGCTGATCACACCGGATTCGAAGGCGGCATCGCCCTGTTCACGGATCAGGCTGGCCAGATTGACTCCCAGGGCGTGGTCGGGAGAGGGAACCAAACGCAGAGGAACTCGTTGGGCGTGATCTTACGGGTAGAAACAGCCGATCCAGCGCAAGAACCAAGCAAAAAATGCATCGTTCCAGCCTGAACACCTCAGCAACCGATCATCGAAGATCAGCCGAAGAGCCGCTCATCGGCAGCGGGCTGTCCGTTCTGGAAGGCAACAGCTGACGGGGCTGGGAAAACAGAGCCGACCCCCAGCGCAGGCACCACCAACTCCCTGCCAGAGCGATCGCCAGCAAGAGAGCGGGCTGCCACCGCATCGAGGGACTTCCAGCCGTGGGAGGAGCCGGAGAGACGGGGGCATGAAGGCCGCCCGGATCACCGAACCACGCCATCGCCACCGTCACATCATCACCGCTGCCCTCAGCGGTGATGCGATCGAGGCTGGCTTCAAGCTCGCCGCTGATGTCCCCTCCACGGCCGTCCTGATCAGGATTCACCAGCCTCATCAGGTAACGGACCAATTCCAGATGATCAGAATCGGTGGCACAGGATTTGCGCACCCCGTCGGTGCTCAGAACCAGGCCAAAGGCCTTCGGGTCCCGATCATCGAGGGCATAGACCGCAGACCTCTCGGCGAAGCGATGCTGCGCCTCTGGCAGGCAGAGACTTGCCGTGGCCTCTCCCTGTCGATCGTCTCCCGCTTCCTGACTCACAAAACAGACATCACCGGTCTCATCCAGCAGCACCAGATCCCAGTCACCCAAGCCGGTATGGCCCCACCAACGAGGCGTCAGCATCACCAGGCCAAGGGTGGTGCCGTAGCAATAAGGACTGAACACCTCGGCCTTTCCTTGCCTCGACTGCCAGTCAGCTTTCACGGCGTTCAGCCAGTCGTTGACGATCTGGAGAGCCAGCTCCTCGATCAACTCCCGCTTCAGACACTCCATCGCTCCTTCAGCGAAGGGATCCCAAGGCTGACGGTGGGTGAAGTGACGCGCTGCCGCCTCCACAGCCACCTGGCACGCCAGCTGACTGCCCCGATGACTGAGCCTGTGGAGGGTGCCGCCATGGCCGTCAGCAACGGCCATCAGAAACAGCGGTTGACCGTCGGCACTGATGAGTGTGCGGCTGAGGGATGCGTCCTGGCAGGGGATCCTGCGCCGGCGGTGAGAGGCCCCGATCCGGCTGCCATGCACCGGCGGCGACCAGCTGAGGGACCCACGGGCGGAGTTCACCAAACCATCGGCCCCACGTCATCCATGGGATCGAGCTCGGTGGGTGGCAGATCCGGGAGCGGGATGTTGCCCTCGAGCTCTGCCCCAGCCATCCGGCTGGTGGGCATGGAGGCAGCACCCACAACAGCGGTGGAAGCCCACTGGATGTACTGAGCGAGCGAGGTGGCGTTACTGGCCTGCAGAGGTCGTCGGGCGGTGCGACCACGGGCAGCGGTTCCCGGTTCGGGGCCGATGAACTGCTGCAGCACCTCCAGATCAGCGTCATGTCCCATGGCAATCGCCAGGCGCACCGCCTTACGCGCCCATGGCAGCTGCATCAAGCAGGCCAGTCCAGCCTCGAAATCATCGGTGGGCTGGCCATCGGAGATCAGAACCAGCACCGGGGGTAGCGCCCGGTCCTCCATGGGAGGGGATCGCAACTGTTCAGCCACCAGAATCAGGGCCTCTCCCATGGCCGTGCATCCCCCGGCCTGAAGATCACGCCATTCGAGCTGATCCACGGGAGTCGGCTCAGCGATGTGCCAGCGAGCCCGATCTGCAAAGCTCAGGGCCCGCACCAGCACACGCGCCTCCGGGTTGTCCCGGGCCACCCTCGCCATCCCCGGCAGCGATTGCCTGATCGCCTGATTCAGGGCCTGCATCTTGCCCTGAGCGGCCATCGAACCGGAGCCATCGCAGAGGTAGAAGAAATGCAGCGGCCGGTTGGCCAATCGCACATTCGGAAAACCAGCCATCACGATCTGCTGTGCGAGAACTCCTGGCGCACCGTGCCCAGTGGGGTTTCGAGCCGCGTCAGGGCCGTGAGGTTACAGGTCTGACCGGGTTCCACCCTGAGCTCTCCGCCGCCTTTCAGCACGACCTGCCAGGACACATCACTGAGATTAAGCAGGCCGAGCAGGGCGGGGTCGCCCGGATGGGCGACGACCCTGGCCAGGGGATGGTCGAGCTGTGGGGTCTGAAAACCGTCGAGATGATGGGGATGAATCTCGTTGTCGGGCGTGGGCCGAATCCGTCCGTTGGCCGCCACCAGCCAGGCCCCGAGCGGAAGTGATTGCCCGCAGTGCCAGCACGTTTCCCTGGCGCCGAAGTTTTCCATTCCGCAGACCGGGCAGAGCTGACGATGATCCAGTGCGGCCGAGAGGGCTTCCATCCATTGTCCGGTCAGCGTGCGGCGACAGGGATTCCTCATCCCATCACAGAAGGTCTGTTGAAAAAGGCTCTGCACGAAACCTGGATAGATCGGCCAGGTCACGAGTGCGGCCAGATGCTCCCGCGGGTCAGGCCGATTGCGGGAATCAGCAGGATCGAAGATGAAGACAGGGTCTTCGCCATAAAGCCGACGCCTGGCCGGTTCGTCCAGGCAACGAATCTCCAGCTCAAGTTGGCCCTTGAGAGGGTGGTGGCGGGTGAGCAAGAGGAACAGCAGCACGGCAAGCGAGAACAGATCGCTGTTGGCGCCCGGTCGATCGCGACGCATCAGGATTTCCGGAGCCATGAATCCAGGGGTTCCGAGCACACTGCCCAGATCGCGGCCATCCACATCCACGTTGTCGTTGTCGCAGATCAGGATGTGACCCGTACCGGCATCCAGGAACAGGTTGCCAAGAGAAATGTCCTTGTAGCAGAGGCCCTTGCTGTGCAAGGCATGAAAGGCCTCGGCCAGAAAGAAACAGGCTCGCAGCGCATTCCTCAGGGTGATGTCCACCCGGCCGGCCACGTGCTCCACCACCCCCAGGAAGTTGGGCGGTCGGAGGTTCATCAGATAGCCGAAACCGCCCCGGCTGCTGCGGAACAGGTCCTGGCTTCCGGATGTCGGTCGAAGCAGGGCAATCGGCCAGAGGAAAGCCTGATTCGGAGCGGTGGCGCGGATGCTCTCCAGAAGGCGTCGCTCGAGACTGGGATCCTGCTGAAGACAGCGGGGCAGGTACCACTTGAGTGCAAAGCGGTCTCCGGCCAGTTCCACCTCAAACACCTGCCCCTGTGTCCCTTCCCCGAGCCCCCGGATCACCCGTACCGGACAGCTCAGCCCCTCAAAAGAAAGCCAGTCACCCTGCGGCAGAATCCAGGTCAAGAGGGCTTGCCGGGGGGGCCATCACTCTGACTGATTGCTCGCCGGATGCCGTTTCGATGCGCCAGGGCCGTGGCGCGGTTGTCGAAAGATCGCCGCAAGGCCCGACCGTCCTTCAGCACCACCAGCAGGGTATGGCTTCTGCGGGAACCCAGCAGCAGCCATAGTCCCAGCGCTGCCAGCTCCAGGGGCCAGAACAGCAGCGGGAAGGGCAGAAGCATCAGGCCGGCCAGGCTGAGCAGCAGCCACCAGCTGAAGATATGGGGATGGTGGGGCTCACTCCTGACCGTCGCTGAATGGATCTGGCGGAAACGGACCTCCTCGCCGCCGATGTCGACACACCCCGGACCGCCGCGAACGGACGGGAGGGCTCCGGCTGGCTGCTCCTGTGAGGGAGAGTCGACAAGGAAGACCAGAACGGGCCCCCGCTTCCCGAGCCTGATCTCATCGCCGGCATGGAGGGGCCTGCAGCGCCGGATCTGCTCACCCTCCAGATAGGTGCCGTCGCGGCTTTTCCAGTCGCACACCACCCAGCCATGCCCTTTCGAGAACCGCACCACCGCATGGTGATCTGAGACTGCCTGCTGAGAAGGCAGCGCCAGTCGGTTGTTGGTGGCCCGACCGATCGTGAGTGGATGAGCCGACTGAAGCACCACCCTCTTCAGAGGGTCATCACGCAGCCGGAGCTGGGCCACCGTGCTCATGAGCCACCGCGCCGACGGCGCCACCACAACCGCCCGTCATCCCGCAGGTCGTTCCACCAGCCTCCGTCACCCGATCGGAAAGGAACAACTCTGCCGGGGAACAGCAACGCCATGCCTGCCAGGGCCAGGGCCACAAGCACCAGCGTCAGGAGCACCCAGCCCGGGATGGCGCCCGGCCACCGGCCGGCGAAGTAGGCGCGAACGGCATACACCCCGACGGTGAAAGCAAGCCAGAGCCGGAAAGGCTCCCAGGGGTCGTGCGGGCGAGGCACCGTGGCGATCAGCGTCATTCGTAGCCTAGGTGGGGTCCGAGCAGCGAGCCTGTCCGATGCGGCCGTCCACCGCAGCAGCCGCCACACTTGATCTGATCAGATCTCACCGCTACCGGGCCCTTCGGCAGACCTGGGCTCGGTTGCGGGCCCGATCGGCCATTGCCGAGCTCTGGCTTGGCGAGACCCTGATCACCCGTCTGACGCTCCAGCAGGAGCGATACAGAATCGGCCGCGATCCCGATTGTGAACTTTCGGTTGCCGCCTCGGGCCTGAGCCGCGTGCACGCGATCCTTGAACGGGCCCATCCCAGCGACCGCGACTTCACCCTGGAGGACTTCCATTCCTCCAACGGGCTGTTTCACCGGGATCGACGGATCCGATCCATCCAGCTCCGTGATGGTGATGCGGTGTGGCTCGGATCCCCGTTGAAGGGAGACGCGCCCGTCCTGCGCTACCACCAGCCACCAAGCGCCCTCGAACGGGTTGCCCGCTGGTGTGGCCTGGTCGGGCTGGTGGGCTCAGCCGTGCTGGTGGGCTCCATGCTGGCCGCCGCCAGCGTGGCCGGGGGATCGGAGATCCGCTCCATCGCTGGGCCGGTGAAGATCCATGCCAGCGATGGCACAAAGGTCGATCCGAAACAGGGCTCAGCCACCGCCTTGCCCTCTCTGCAGAGCTACCCGCTCCACCTGCGGCAGGCTCTGATCGCTTCAGAGGATGCACGCTTCGGGTGGAACAGCGGGCTCGATCTGTTCGGGACGCTACGTGCGGCACTCACACGACGCGGTGGCGGCAGCGGCCTGTCCCAGCAGGTGGCCCGGATGTACTACGCCGAAGTCGGCCGCGACATCTCGCTGATGCGCAAGCTGCGGGAACTCTGGGTGGCCCTCCAGCTCGAAGTGGGCTTCAGCAAGAACCGGATCCTGAAGATGTATCTGGACCGGGCCCACCTGGGCCTCGGCACCGATGGTTTCGAACAGGCTGCCCAGCTGTATTTCCGCCGTTCCGCCAGCGAACTGGATCTGGCCCAGTCGGCGTTTCTGGTGGGATTGCTTCCCAGCCCCAATGGCTACAGCCCCTGCCGGGCTCTCTACCCAGACCAGGAAGCCGCCAGGCTGGAGGAAACCCTGAACCAGCGGCGCAGCGGTCGCCTCTCCCCGGGGGATCAGGCTCGCATCGAGGCCGTGCGCCGTGGGGAATGGCTGCCCGTGCAACGTCGCAACCTGGTTCTGAAGCTGATGCATGAACAGGGCTATCTCGGCATCGGTCCGCAGGCTGATCAGGTCCTGCGCGATGCCCAGCGAAAACCCCTGAACATCGATCCTTCCGCCTGTCGCGAGGCGGGGCCACGGGCTTATCCCTTCTTCAGCGATTACGTGATCGGCGAGCTGGAGGGCAGGCGGTTCGGCCTGCACCTTGATGAGGCCACCGGTGGGAACTACTACGTGGAAAGCACGATCGAGCCCAGCCTGCAGGCCCTGGCACAGGACCAGCTGCGGCGGTTCCTTGATGGTCCTGCTGCGGCCGTGGGGCTCAGCCAGGGAGCCCTGATCACGATCCGACCCAGCAGCGGCGAAATCCTGGCCTATGTGGGTGGGGGTGATTACCGACGCTCGAGCTTCGACCGTGTGCAGGCTCTGCGCCAACCCGGTTCCACCTTCAAGCTGTTTCCGTTTCTGGCGGCCCTCGAGGCTGGAGTCCAACCCTCGCAACCGATCTCCTGCGCGCCACTGGCGTACGTGAAAGGCTGCCGCGGTGGACGTGGAAGCACCACCCTGCGCGATGGGTTTGCCCACTCAGAAAACGTGGTGGCCCTTCGCCTGGCGCAGAAAGCCGGGGCTCAGCAGGTGCTGAAACAGGCCCGGCTGCTCGGCATCAGCACCCCACTGGACCCTGATTTCAACACCTTTCTCGGCGGTCGGGAAACCTACCTCTACGAACTCGCACGCGCCTATGCGGTCGTTGCCAACGGTGGACGTTCCGTACCGATGCACGGGGTGAAGCGGATCGTGGATCTGGGAATCTGTGCCTCGGTTCGGGATCTGAACCGTTGCTCGCCAGACGCAATCACCGAACCGATCGGAGAAACCCCCCGCCAACTGATCGCGCCCGAGATTGCCGCCCAGATGGACCAGCTGCTGGCGGCGGTGGTGCAACAGGGAACCGGCCGGGCTGCAGGGTCCATCGCCGATGCTCGCGGCAAGACCGGGACCACCGACAACGGTGTGGATGTGCTGTTCATCGGTTACTCACCGTCCATGGATCTGCTCACCGCGATCTGGATGGGTAATGACGACAACCGACCGGCTGCGACTGCCAGCGGGGGGCTGGTGGCTGAACTCTGGGGCCGGTACATGCTCTCGGCTGGACACCGACGCTGATGCATCGATCCGAACTCAACTCCTGAGTTCGGATCGATGCATCAAGGGAGCAGCGCCGGCATGACCAGACCACAACGCTGACACCAGCTGGTCACCGTATTGACCAGAAGCATGGAGACCGTCATCGGACCCACACCCCCCGGCACGGGCGTGATCGCATCGCAGACCGGCTCCACCTCCTCGAAACAGACGTCGCCGCAGAGACCGCCTTCCATTCGGCGGTGGATGCCCACATCCACCACCACCGCTCCGGGCTTGACATGCGACGCCGTGATCAGCTGTGGCCGCCCGGCCGCCGCCACCAGCACATCGGCTTCCCTGGTGAGGGAGCCCAGGTCAGACGTCCGTGAATGAGCCACGCTCACGGTGGCGTCCGCGGCCTGCAGCATCAAGGCCATCGGCTTACCGACAAGGATGCTGCGTCCCACGACCACCGCTCGCTTTCCGGCGAGCTCCACCCCGGCGTTGGCCAGCAGGGCCATCACTCCGGCAGGGGTGCAACTGCGCGGGCCGGGTTCGCCCTTGAGGAGCCTTCCCATGTTGAGCGTGTGCAGGCCATCGGCATCCTTCTCAGGATCGATCGCCATCAACAGAGGCGTCTCGTCAAGGCCCTGAGGCAACGGAAGCTGGAGCAGGATGCCATCGACCGCAGGGTCGGCATTGAGCTCAGCGATCACCGACATCACCGCAGCCGCCGGGATGTCTTCCGGGAGGTGAGCACCGAGGCTGGAGATCCCCACCCGGGTACAGGCCCGCTCTTTGTTGGCCACATAAACCCCGCTGGCGGGATCAGAGCCCACCCGAAGCACCGCCAGACCAGGGGGCCGCCCAGCCCGTTCGAGCCGTTCCGAGATGATCCCGCGCAGGCGCTGCTCGATCTCCGCCGCCAGGGCACGTCCATCCAGCAGGCAAGCCATCGCGACAGCTTCTCGGCGTATTCAGCACGTCCAGCTTGCATTCCCAGCGGGACTGCCTGGCATGGAACAGCAGCAGACCGGCCCGACAACGTCGCTAACGTTGATCCATGCGCATGGTGTGATGCTGGGGCGTCGGTTGCTCAACCTCTGGCGGCGGGCCCTGAGATTGGAGCGTCCCCGCAGTGCTCCGTCCTCCTGGCCGGCAGGAGGGGTCGCCGGCGTGCTGATCGGCTGCGTCCTGGTCGCCTTCATGGCGAGCTGGCCCTGGTTGGTGGAACCCAACCTCCAGCCTGGAACGGCCGCGCCGTTCACCGTGAGGGCACCGAAGGATGCCCGCGTGATGGACAGCGAGGCCCTGGAACGGCGACGTCAGGAACTTCTGCCACGCACCACGGTGCAGGTGGTGGATGATGAGGCCAGTCAGTCGATTCAGCAGCAGCTTGAGGCGAATCTGCGTCGCCTGGAACAACTGGCCAGTGGCGGCGATCGGCAGGTGGAGCCGATCCTGCTCTCGTCCAAGGAGGCCCGCTGGCTCGGGAGCCTCACGCCCGAACAGCTGACGCGCTGGGAGAGGGATCTGCGCCAGGCCCAGCTGCGGATGCTCAGCCAGGGACTCAGTGGAGGTGTGGCGGAGGGTCAGTTGCTGGAGGCGGCCACCCTCCAGCTGGAGGGCCAGCCGCCCCAGGCACGCTCTCTCGGAGCCCGCCTGATCAGCGATTCACTGCTGGGTCAGACCAATCTGCGCGCAGACCCTGCCCTCACCCAGCGACGGATCGAGGAGCTGATCACTCAGCAGGGAATCCCGACCCTCAGGGTCTCCAAGGGTGAGCTGATCGTCAGGCAGGGAGAACCGATCAGCCAGCAGGCCTTTGATGTGCTTGATTATTTCGGGCTTGTCAATCGGCGGCCCCGGCCGCTGCCCTGGGCAGGTCATTTCCTGGAAGCCCTGGCCGCCGCAGGGATTCTGGTGTTGCTCCAACGCCGATGGAAACCCTGCCTCGAATCCCGACAGGCCATGCTCGGTCTGGCGATGTTGCTGGCTGTCCAGGCGGCCCGCCTCTGGCTGGGTCCGCTGGCCAGTCCGCCGGTGTTGCTGGTGCCCCCCACCCTGCTGCTCGCCCAGGGACTTGGCACGGCCTGCGGGCTTGCCTGGCTTGCCTCGGCGACGCTGCTGTGGGCGGAACCGATCAGTGCCCTGATGGGGGAACGGCTGCTGATGGGTGCTCTCGTGGCGGCCATGGCGACCCTGCTGGCCGGGCGACAACGAAGCCGGCTCGAGCTGCTGCAGCTGGTCGTCGTTCTCCCGACCGGAACGCTCCTGCTGCAGTGGTTGCTGCTCCAGTCTCCGCTTCTGCCACGGAGCGGTCGCCCTCCCCAGATCGACCTGGTGAGCGAAGCACTGGTGATGGGGGGCCTGCTTCTGGCCGGTCAGCTGCTTGCACCTCTGGTGGAAAGCTTCTTCGATCTGCTGACCCGGTCCCGCTTGCTCGAGCTGGCCGATCTCGAACGCCCGTTGTTGAGACGTCTGTCCTGTGAGGCACCCGGAACGTTTGAGCACACCCTGATGATCGCCGGGCTCGCCGAAGAAGGAGCCAGAGCCATCGGTGCCGATGTCGACCTTGTTCGCACCGGAGCCCTCTACCACGACGTCGGCAAACTGCATGGCCCCCAATGGTTCATCGAAAACCAGGGGGATGGCACCAATCCCCACGACACCCTGGATGATCCCTTTGCCAGCGCCGCAATCCTGCAGGCCCACGTGGATGAGGGCCTGAAGCTTGCCCGGCGCCACCGCCTGCCCCGTCCACTCACGGACTTCATCCCGGAGCACCAGGGGACGCTCAAGATGGGTTACTTTCTGCACCAGGCACGCGAGCGGCAGCCTGACGTGGCTGAATCGCGTTTCCGTTATCGGGGCCCGAATCCACGCAGCCGCGAGACCGCCATCCTGATGCTGGCTGATGGCTGCGAAGCTGCGTTGCGCTCTCTGCCTCCGGGTACCAGCGATCCGGAGGCTCAGAAGATGGTCAGGCGGCTGATCGAGGCTCGGGCACTGGATGGTCAGCTCGTCAGCAGCGGATTGGGACCGGCCGAACGTGAGCTTGTCATCCGGGCCTTCGTAAGGGTGTGGAAACGCATGCGACACCGTCGGATCCCCTACCCACTGAATCCGCGCAAGGGGTTCAGCGCCTGATCACCTTGGCGAGCACAAATCCCGCCGGCACGAGGGTGATCAGATTGGCCGCGATCAAGGGGCCATCACTGATCAGCATTCCATAAATGGCCCACAGGCCGACACCACCGGTGAACAGTCCGTACATCCCCAGAGAGATGCCTCGGGTTTCTCCGCTTCGCAACGTCTTGAACGCCTGAGGGAAAAAGCTGATCGTGGTGAGGCAGGCAGCGAGGTATCCCAGAATCTTGATGGCGAGATGAGGCATCGAAGCGGCAGCATGCTTCGATCTTCTAGCTGAACGACCATGCCGCTCCTGGACCCCGGAGCCAGAAGATTCAGGGACCTGCAGGCCCAGCTTCACCCCGAATGGGGAGACCCCACGGTGGGACAGGGTCCTGATCTTGATGTGCTGGTGGTGCCGTCCCTGTCGATCGACCGGGCTCAGATGGCCCTGGTTCAGGGGGCACACCACTATGAGGAACGACAGCTGTTCTCGCTGATCCGATTGCGGGATCCAGGCGTGAGGATGGTTTTCGTCACCAGTAAAGCCCTGGCAGAGCTGGTGGTGGATGCGGTGCTCGAACTCCTGCCGGGGCTGCCCACCTCTCACGCGCGCCGCCGCCTGCATCTGGTCGATACCGACGACGCCTCCGACCGGCCGCTGACCGAGAAGCTGCTGGAGCGTCCGGCCCTGTTGGCCCGCATCGCCGAACTGCTGCGGCCCGGCCGCAGTTTCATCAACTGTTTTGTGGTGACTGAACTGGAGAAGCAGCTCTCAGAGCGGCTGCAGGTGCCGCTGTTCGGCACGGATCCGGACCTGGGTCACTGGGGCAGCAAGGCGGGTAGCCGAGAACTGTTTGCCCGCTGTGGCGTACCCCATCCTCCCGGGTCGCCGCTGACCTACAACCTCGAAGACCTGTGCGAGGCCACCGCCGAGCTCTGGGAGTCCGCTCCAGAGCTTCGGCGCTGTGTGGTGAAACTGAATGAAGGTTTCAGCGGAGAGGGCAATGCCTGCCTCGATCTCGCCCGGCTTCAGCTGAGCGATCTCAGTTCTGCCGAACGCCGGATTCGCCTGCGGGAAGCTCTGGAGATGCTGCCGATGCCAACCGCTTCCTGGCTCAGTCAGCTGACCCAGCAAGGAGCGCTGGTGGAGGCCTGGCTGGAGGGGGGATCAGCGCTCAGCTCACCCAGTGTGCAGGGAACGATCTATCCGGGTGGCCAAGGGGGGCACCCCAGGGTGGAGGTGCTTTCCACCCATGAACAGGTTCTGGGGGGAGCGAGCGGCCAGACCTACCTGGGCTGCCGATTTCCCTGCGACGAGAGCTATCGGCTGCCCTTGATGGCCTATGGGCAGGCTGTCGGTGAGGCACTGGCGGCGGAAGGGGCACTGGAGCGTTATGCCGTGGACTTCATTGCCCGCCGCTTCGGCGACCACTGGGACCTCCAGGCCATTGAGGTCAACCTGCGCCAGGGCGGCACCACGCATCCCCATCTGGCGCTGAGCGCGATCACATCAGGGCGGCTGGACCCGAGCGACGGGCTTTACCGCTCACCGACGGGCCAGCCTCTCCACTATGTCGCGACCGACAACCTCAGCGCCCCCAGCCTGCGAGGCCTGCTGCCGATCGATCTGATCGACATCGTGGCCGAAGCAGGGCTGCATTACGACCCTGCGCGCCTGCGGGGGAGTGTGTTCCACCTGCTGGGCTGCCTGTCCGAATTCGGCAAACTGGGGATGACCTGCATCGGCCGCAGCCGCGAAGAGGCCCAGGCCGTGTATGAAGCCACGGAAAACGAACTTCTCAGAGGGGCCGCCAGTAGGCAAGATCGAAGCATGCAACCACCCTCGTGAACGAAGCGCAAGATGGCATCCACCTCCAGGCGCAATGCCCCCCTTCCTGCCTCTCTGGATTGGGTGAACTGGCTTCAGGCCGGCATCACGATGCTGATGGTGGTGCTGTTTGTTGTGATGATCAGCAAGACCCGCCAGCAGAGCACCAACATCCGCGTTCTGCAGGAACGTGTCCAGGGACTGGAGAACTCCCGTGCCCTGGATCGAAGCGCAGGGATGGAAGAGCAGTTGAGATCCACCGTGGGGCGTCTTCAGGAGCTGGAGCGATCAGCAGCCAGGGTGGATGCCCTCAGCGCCGAGAACAGCTCTCTCCAGCAGCAGCTCAGGGAACTGCGCGCCGCGACACGGTCAGCACCTCGGGACACGGGAATCCCTCCCCTGCCTCCGATCAGAACCGAAGACGCCATTCCCTGAAGGGGTTCATCAACGATTCAGCCTTTCACGCCATCGCCGCTGGCCTTGGGCAGAATGTATCTCTGTAGCGCGATGAACAAGCACAACACGGGCAGGATCGAAATCACAGAACCAGCTGCAACCAACCTCCAATCCAGAGAGAAACTGCTGGAAAGCTGCTGCAGACCCAATGGCAAGGTATAAAGCTCTGGATCGTCAAGAATGATCAATGGCCAGAGGAAATCACTCCAGGTTCCGATGAACACGAACATGCCCAGTGTGATCAGGTCAACTCTGGCAGCTGGAATCATCACATTCCACCACTCGCCAACAGGGGAGCAGCCATCGCATCGGGCAGCCTCCTCAAGTTCCACTGGAACCCCCTGAAAACTCTGCCGTAAGAGGTAGATACCGAACGCGGTGGCCGCCTGGGGAAGGATCAGAGCCCAGAGACTGTTGCGAAGCCCGATCTGCACCATCAGCAGATAGAGGGGGATCATCACCACCTGGAAGGGGATCAGGATCGTGGCCACCACCAGAGCCAGAACAAAGCCCCTGCCCCGGAAACGCAGACGGGCCAGGGGATAGGCAGCCAATGAACAGAACATCAGGTTGGCCAGCACCGCAACAGCACTGACAAGGGTGCTGTTACGGATGTAGGACAGCATCGCGGTGCCATCAAAAAGCCGCCGGTAGGCCTCCAGGCTGGGCTGGGCTGGCAACAGAGCCGGCGGGCTGGTGAAGATGTTCTCCGCAGGGCCCTTGAGCGAGGTGCTGACCAGCCAGAGCAACGGCACCAGTGTCGCCAGGGTGAATCCCAGCAGCAGAACCAGCTGAAGGGCGGAAACCAGAGTGGTGCGGGAGTGCTGCTGCGATGAACAGGTCCTCATCCTTCGCTCGTCATCGGCAGAGGTGTCCTCTGGGGGTGAAGCGGCTGTAACCGGGTGCCGGCCAGCAGTCGGTTCAGAGCATTGACGAACGCCTGAGCCGATGCCACCACGATGTCGGTATCAGCCGCATGCCCGGAATAGAGCACTCCCTGATGTCGTAAACGAATGGTCACCTCTCCCATCGCATCAATCCCTTCAGTGACACTTTTGACCGAGAACTCCACGAGCTCATTAGGGACCTGGGCGAGATGATTGAGGGACTGACAGACGGCATCCACAGGGCCGGTACCAATGGCCGCCTCGGTGATTTCGGCGCCGTCGGATGTAACCAGGGTGACGGTGGCGGTGGGCTGCAGACCCGTGCCACAGCTCACCTGCACACTTTTGAGAACGTAACAAGCCTCATCATTCTGCTGCACCTGCTCACTCACGATGGCTTCGATGTCGCGATCGGTGATCTCACGCTTCCGATCAGCAAGCTCCTTGAAGCGCGCGAAAGCATCGTCCAGATCCTCGCGGGTTAATTCATACCCCAGTTCCTCAAGCCGGGCGCGAAAGGCGCTTCGGCCGGAGAGCTTACCAAGAGAGATCCGATTGTCCGACAAGCCAACGGTACGTGCGTCAATGATCTCGTAAGTCAGCCGGTTCTTGAGAACACCGTCCTGATGAATGCCGCTCTCATGCGCGAATGCGTTCGCACCAACAATGGCTTTATTGGGCTGAACAGCCATTCCCGTGAGGTTACTCACCAATCTCGAAGTCTTGGTGATTTCCTCTGTGCGGACAGCCGTAAGCGGCTCGAGACTGTCGGCAGGGCGGCCCAGGAAGGGATTGAAATAGCGTCGCCTGACATGCAACGCCATCACCAATTCTTCGAGCGAGGCATTGCCGGCACGCTCACCGATGCCGTTGATCGTGCATTCCAGCTGCCGGGCGCCCTTCTTGACTGCCTCCAGAAAATTAGCGACGGCCAAACCCAGGTCGTTGTGGCCGTGAACAGAAATCACAGCCTGGTCAATATTAGGGACATGGGCATTGATCCCGGCAATCAGCTCGCCAAACTCAGCAGGCGTTGCATAGCCCACGGTATCGGGAATGTTGATCGTGGTAGCACCTGCAGCGATCGCCGCTTCAATCACTTGATGCATGAATTCTGGATCGCTACGACCAGCGTCTTCGCAGGAGAACTCAACATCATCAACCCATGTCCGGGCGTAAGCCACCATGTCGGAGGCAATGGCCAGAACCTCACTGCGTGACTTACGCAGTTTGTGCTTCAAGTGCAGGTCACTCGTGGCGATGAAGGTATGAATTCGCCGGCGAGCGGCCGGCGAGACAGCCTCTGCACAGGCTTTGATGTCGCTGGCAGCAGCTCGGGCCAGACCGCAGATCACCGGCCCGTCAGGAGTGCCCACAGCGGCCGCGATGCGCTGAACCGCATGGAAGTCACCGGAGCTGGCGAAGGGGAATCCGGCTTCGATGATGTCCACTCCCAGCCGGGCCAGCTGCTGAGCGATCGCCAGCTTCTCCTCAAGGTTCAGGCTCGCCCCCGGCGACTGTTCACCATCGCGGAGGGTGGTATCAAAGATCAGGACGCGGCCTGGATCGCGGGCCATAGCTGCTGCGCTCCCCCCTTCCGGAACTTATCCGGAATGATTATGAGTTAGATCATTCTAGGGGGCAGGGTGCACGCTCACCGCGAAAATACCGGAGCCTGCTGGGCCTCAGAGCGCTCCAGTTCGCCTCGCAAGCTGGCGAGGTCCACAAAGCGATCCGCCGCATTCCTCAGATCCCGGGCCACCATCCCTTCCGTGCTCACCAATGTGACGCGAAGCCCCTGCGCTCGCAGCACCTCAACAAGCCTGTCAAGATCGCGGCTGCCGCTCAGCAGCCAGACTTCATCACAGCGGCAGGCCACGGTGAGCAGATCGATCGCCATCTCAACTTCAAGGTTGGCTCTGGTGAACGAGCGCTGATCCCCAGGCTGCTGATCGCACTGCCGAACCTCATCCCCCTGCCCGGGGAGCTCCCGCAACGGACGGGTACGCACCGTGTACCCGAGGTTGGTCAACGCGTTTCGAAAACCGCGCTGATCTGAGCTGTCCTTGAGTCCGGTATACCAGAATGCGCTGCTCAGTTCCATGCCCAGCTGATGGCCAGCCAGCTGCAGAAGGCGTTTTGGATCAAAGAACCAGCCCAGCTTCTGCTGGGCGTAGAACATGCTGTGTCCATCCACAGCCAGCACCAGCCTCAGGGGGATTCTGGAGCGATCCTTCATCTTCAGAGGCTAAGCAGCCATGGCATGGGCCGTGACCTTTGCACAGGGATGGATTCAGGGCTGCGCCTAATGTCTGGCCATGGCATCCAACGATCCGGACCCGCCCAGCCCCCGAGGCGATCTGGCCATCGTCCTGCACGCCCATCTCCCTTACGTGAGATCCCGGGAACCCGGTTCTCTGGAAGAA
>JAYKHC010000097.1:0-5017 GCA_035285465.1 Cyanobacteriota bacterium | reverse complement strand
CGGCGCGGAGGGTGAGTTCCTGGCCGAGCTCCTCGATCAGCATCAGCTCCTGAACCTGGCGACCGAGGGTGATCTCCTGCTCGTGGGTGAGCAGGGGGACGCGGCCGATATCACGCAGATAGCTGCGCACCAGATCGGTATCTGCGCTTGGGATGCGGCGATCCTGAGGTTGTGTGGAGGTTGAAGCGACGGCGGCGACCATGGGCCCGGTCCCCTTTAAAGATGTGTAAACCCTAGCATGAACAAGTGTGAATGTCTCTCATCTGGCGGCTGTTCCCGGTCGGTTCAGGCTTTACCCAGCAGCCAGCTGGCTGTGCGCAGATAAATGAACACGCCGGCCACGTCGGTGGCGGTGGCGATGAAGGGAGCTGACATCAGTGCAGGATCCAGCCCGATTCCGTTGAACAGCAGCGGCAGGGTTGCACCGGCGGTGGCCGCCAGGGTGGTGATCGCCACCAGGCTCGCTCCGGCAGCTCCTGCCACCACCCAGTTCCCCCCGGAGACATACAGCGACCAGGGCACCACAACCAGCAGCATCAGCAGCCCCAGCAGGGCTCCGGCCACCGCTTCGCGCCAGATGGCGGCCCAGAGTCCCAGGGCCTGGATGCGCTGGGTGCTCAGGCCTCGGATCACCACGGTGGAGCTCTGGGCACCCACATTGCCTCCCGTGCCGATCAGGAGCGGGATGAAGGCCGCCAGAACCACCACCTGCTGGAGCACGTCATTCATCGAGGCAATCACCGCTGCCGTTCCGCTGTTGGCGATCAACAACACCAGCAGCCACACCACGCGCCGTCGGGCGACGGTGAACAGATTGCTCTGGAAATAGTCGTCTTCATCGCCGGCCTGCAGGGCGCCTGCTGCATACAGGTCGCGCGTGGCCTCCTGCTGGATCACGTCGATGACGTCATCCACCGTCACGATGCCCACCAACCGCTGTTCCCGGTCCACCACCGGAATCGCCAGAAAATCGTAGCGCTGGATCGCCCGGGCCACCTCCTCCTGGTTGGTGTCGGTGCTGACGCTCACCACTTCGCGGGTCATCACATCGCCGATCCGGCTTTCGGGATCGGCCACCACCAGATCCCGCAGTGACAGGATCCCCGTGAGGTGGCGCGAGCCATCGGTCACGTAGAGCGAGTAAACGGTTTCGGTGTCGCGTGCGCGCCGCCGCACGATCTCCAGCGCCTGACCAGCGCTGTGGAACTCTTTGAGATCGATGAATTCGGTCGTCATCAGACGACCTGCGGTTTCGGCCTCATAGCCGAGCAGTTGGGCCGTGACCCGTCGTTCCGCCGGACTGAGCTCCGCCAGAAGCCGCCTCACCACCTTGGCCGGCAGTTCATCGAACAACCGCACCCGATCATCGGGCGACATCTCCTCAACCAGTTCCAGCACCTCACCGGACCGCAGACGCTCCAGGAGGGTCTGCTGCACCTGTGGATCGAGGTATTCATAGATCTCGATCGCCTCATCCTTGGGCAGCAGGCGAAAGGCCAGAGCCTGAAGGGTGCGTGGCAGCAGCCCGATGGCCTCGGCCGCATCCACCTCCTGGACGGGCCTGAGCAGCAATTTGGCCCCGTCGTAATTGCTGGCCTCCAGGAGCACCTCGAGCTGGCGGGCCACCATTTCGGCCACGGCCACACCGTTCGTGCCGGTGGGCATCTGAACAGCCCCGTTGGCGACTGCCTCACTCATGGCCCACCGGTGCCCTCAGGCCGAAGTTTATGGGCTCAGCCGTTAAGTTAGATCCTGATATTCAGGGTCACGATGGTCATCAAGGTCACAGACATCACCGTCCGTGAGGCCTCCGGCGATCAACGTCGTCTGGGCGACTGGGCCGGCCAGGTGCTGCTGATCGTGAATGTGGCCAGCCGCTGTGGTTTCACCCGCCAGTACGCGGGTCTGCAGGCCCTGCAGGACGCCTACGGCTCGCAGGGCTTCTCGGTTCTGGCGTTCCCCTGCAACGACTTCGGTGCCCAGGAGCCCGGCACCCTGGAGGAAATCCAGAAGTTCTGTTCCACCACCTACGGCGTCAGCTTCCCGGTGCTCGACAAGGTGACCATGGCTGAAGCGCCCTACACCACCCTCACTCAGGTGGAACCGGCCGGAGCTGTGGCCTGGAATTTCGAGAAGTTCCTGATCGGCAAGGACGGCACCGTGATCGCCCGGTTCAAGAGTGGTGTTGAGCCCGACTCGGCTGAACTCAGGGGAGCCATCGAAGCTGCGCTGGCGGCTTGAGCAGCCCTCAACCGCCAACCGTCAGAACCGTTACTGAGGCGTTGCGCCCGACTCCATAGCTTGAACCGAGAGGCCTTCGGTGCCTCCCGATCCCGGTTCATGGAACGATTCTTTCTGGAGCTCGATCCGCCGGATGAGGTCATGCTCAGCTGGCCTCACGTGGTGGTGGTCGGTGGTGGCTTCGCCGGTCTGAAGGTCTGTCAGGCCCTGGCGCGCCAGCCGGTTCGGGTCACCCTGATCGATAAGCGCAACTTCAACCTGTTCCAGCCTCTGCTCTATCAGGTGGCCTCCGGCCTGGTTTCCGAGGCGGATGTGGCTTCGCCGCTCCGGCAGATGGTGGGGGATGCCCCCAACATCCAGATCCTCCTGGGTGAAGTTGTCGACATCGACCCCGAAGCCCGGGAGGTGGTGTTCAACGGGCAGCACTACGGGTACGACCAGCTGATTCTGGCCACCGGGTCCGGAAGCACCTATTTCGGGCGGGAGGAGTGGCGTCCGCTCGCTCCGCCGATGAAGATCCTGGAGCATGCCGATGAAATCCGCCGCCGGCTGCTGATGGCCCTCGAGGAGGCCGAACAGAGCCGCGATCCCCGGCAGCGGGCCTTCCTGCAGACCGTGGTGGTTGTGGGGGCAGGGCCTGCCGGTTGTGAGTTGGCCGGATCACTGGCTGAGCTGATGGATCGCGCCGTCCGTCGCGACTTCAAGCAGCTGCGTCCGTCGGACTGCCGCGTGATCCTGGTGGACCTCGTCGACCGGGTGCTCCCCACGATGGCGGCTCCACTCGCTGCTGCTGCTGCTGCTTACCTCGAAGCAGCCGGTGTTGAGCTGCGCCTCGGCTTCAGGGTGGATTCCATCGCCCCTGGGAGGGTCTGCCTGCGTGGAGGTGAGAGTGGAGCGGAAACGGTCCAGCAGCTGGAGGCGGCCACCATCTGCTGGACCGCCGGTGTGCGGGCCTCCCGGCTGGGGCGGTTGCTCAGCGAGCGCATCGGCTGCTCCCTGGACCGGGGCGGGAGGCTGGTGGTGGCGCCCGACTTCTCGATTCCAGGTCACCCCGAGATCCGGGCCATCGGGGATCTGTGCTCGTACAGCCACACCCCCGATCAGCGCGCCTTGCCGGGGATGGCGGGCCCGGCCGTGCAGATGGGTGGCTGGGTCGGTCGCGACATCCTGGCCCGCCTGCGCAGGGAGACGACAGCGCCCTTCCGCTGGCTTGATCTGGGCAGCATGGCTGTGATCGGGCCCTGGTATGCCGTGGCCGATCTGCGCGGTCTGCATCTCACGGGGGTGGCGGGCTGGTTGGTCTGGGCCCTGGCTCACCTGGCGTTCATCCCGGACACCGAAAACCGCATCGCTCTGTTCAGCAAGTGGATGTGGCAGATCGCCACCCGTCAGCGCACAGCCCTGCTGATCACAGGCCGGCCGGATCAGCACCTCGGCGTCGATGTCGGCCTGTTCCGGGCTGAGCGGCCTGAACCGCTCATGGCGCCAGATCCCACCAGCGCGACTTCATGAAATAGTCCTCATCGGTGTATTCCACCAGAGCTCCGTCGGCGTAGGAGACCAGATCCTTGGGGGTCACGGAGAAGCCGGCGCGCTGGGCCATGGCGGCCACCTCATCGGCATCCGCGGCACGGGTGGTGCTCAGCTCCTGTTGAAGCGAGCGGTCTGCCCGGATGGCGGAGATGAAGGCGAGGAGCTGGTTCTGGGCCATGGGAGGCCAACATGGGGTTGGGTTGAGTCTGGCAGCCGGGCTCCGCAGTCGCTCAGGTGCCGCCGCGACGGCGCAGGGCCTGCAGGAGTTTCTCGAAACATTCCGGCAGGGGCGCTTCGCAGATCAGACGGTCGCCCGTGAACGGGTGATTGAGCCCCAGCCGGATGGCATGCAGCGCCTGACCGGGTAATGCCACAGGCAGCCGCCGGGCCCGGGAGTACAGCGGATCCCCCACGATCGGATGGTTGAGGTGGGCGCAGTGCACCCGGATCTGGTGCGTGCGACCGGTGTCGAGCCGGAACCGCAGCAGGGCATGGTCTCCCAGACGCTCCAGAACCTCCCAGTGCGTGCAGGCATGCCGGCCGTGGTCATCGGCCACCACCGCGTACTTCTTGCGATCAGCCGGGTGGCGACCGATCGCCCCCATGACCGTGCCCTGATCGGCGCTCGGCTGGCCGTGCACCACGGCCACATACTCGCGGCTGGCGATCCGCTTCTGGATCTGCAGCTGCAGCTTCACCAGCGCTTCCTGGCTCTTGGCCACCACGATGCAGCCTGTGGTGTCCTTGTCGAGGCGATGCACGATGCCAGGCCGCAGCTCACCGCCGATCCCCGGCAGATCCGGGCAGTGGTGCAGCAGCCCGTTCACCAGGGTGCCGTCCTTGTTGCCGGGGGCCGGGTGCACCGTCAGGCCGGCGGGCTTGTTGAGCACGATCAGATGCTGATCTTCAAACAACACATCCAGGGGGATCTCCTGGGCCACGAGGTAAGGGAGCGGTTCCGGGGGCGGCATCCACAGCTCAACGGTGTCGCCCTGGCGCAGGGGCGTCTTGGCGCGGCCGGTGACGCCGTTGACCCGCACATAGCCGGCATCGATGAACTTCTGGATGCGGGCGCGGCTCTGCTCCGGACGCTGGCTCACCAGCCAGCGGTCGAGCCGCATCGGCAGGGGCCTGGGATAGGTGAGCGTCAGCAGCTCCCCTGCGCCCTCTCCGAAGCGCCTGCCCTCGCCGCTCTCCATCCCTGCCCTCGTCCTGCCTGCGACCGTAAGGGCCAGCCGGTCGA
>JAYKHC010000096.1:0-6074 GCA_035285465.1 Cyanobacteriota bacterium | reverse complement strand
AACTCTAAAATGGTCATTAAATGACTTTTGGTCCCATATCTACTTCTTGTGACTTTGCTTTGCCAGAAGAAGACAAAAATAGTTAGTTGTTGTGCGGGGACAGAGAACAGAATTGTAAGACCATAATGGACAAAGTTAACAAGATGGTTTCCCAAACTTTTTTCTTTGACAGAATCTTAATTAGGTTAATCAGAAATCTAACAAAGAATTCTTTGATCGTTCAATAATAAGAAATGGGCATTTGTTTTCTCAGAGTAGAGTTGCACGCTGTCCTTTTATCTATTGAGTGCATTTTCATTAGATTTTATCATTATAAATTGGAAAAATACATTTTATTGAAAATAAGATTTCATTTTGTGCAAGCCAAAGTTCTCAAGTTAGTTCTCTGAATGAGAAAATTTTGTTTCAGGAATCATTAGAACAGATCAATCTTGAAGGGAACCAAATCTCTGAGATAGCAGCTGGTGCTTTCGTTGACCTGCCGCGGCTCACAAGGGTGAATCTTCAACACAATCTGTTGAAAACTGTGGACCAAAAAAGTTTACGATTATTTACGAGTGTTGGTAAGTTTCTTATATGATCCTCACATCTTAAAGAAGGAAATCTTGTCACAACTCTTAACTAACTGAGAGACAATAAGATTAGAGAAGTCTCCCTGGAAGTAATAATGTTTTAAGAAACCTCCTTTCTTTAAAAGTTCATTCATTTGCAATATTTCGATTTCATTGCATATTTCTTTAGCCGTCTTTCTCTGGAAACATTGACAATTAATTCCAACTTTGTTAACATTGTCAGGAATGAGAAATGTGTTTCTGTTGTCTGGTAACCCGCTGCTGTGTGACTGTACTCTCAAGTGGACACTGTCGGAGCACCGGAGCATTGTGGCTGACCTGGAGCAGGTCACCTGTGTCCAGCCAGACCAGACCAGAGCTGTGTCGCTGGTGGGGGCGGACCCTGACCAGTTCCTGTGTCACTACACCACCCACTGCTTCAGTCTCTGCAGGTGCTGCACCTTCCTGGCTTGTGACTGCAGAATGAACTGTCCAGCCTCCTGCACCTGTCTTCATGATGAGGTACAAACTATTTCTATAATTTTCTTCTCTCTGCTGCAAAGCCTCAACAGATTTGTTCCATTAAACACATTATCATTACGTGCCTGTTTTTAAAACCTGTCAGATCCAATATCCGCTCTCCAATGGTTGTTGCAACCTGGTTAAAATTCTCTTCAGCTTATCGTTTATTGAATTTGTCCGCGATAATTTCTATCGGAGCCCAGCCACCCAGCCAGCCACCCAGCCAGCCACCCAGCCAGCCAGCACAGCCGACACCGCTGAGACTCCTGAGCCGGAACCCCAGGCTCCTCCATCCGAAGTCTCTTCCCGTGAGCAGGCCCCTGTGCCAGAGCCAGCCTCCCTGGAGCTGGATCCGCTGCTGGCGCTCATCGTTCAGCAGGATCCGATGCATCTGATCGCCCGTGTGCACCCAGAACCGGCCAGCTCCCGCCTCGAACTGGAGCTCAGCGAGGCGTTCAGGGATCTCCCGGACAACCAGCGTTCGGTGGAGGCTGAACGGTGGCTGGAGCGCAGCCTTGAACTCGGCTACGAGCAGCTGGAGCTGGTGGATGAGGCCGGACGACTGCTGGGTCGGCAGGCCCGGGTGGGTTCGGGCATGATCCTGCTGAATTCCTCTGACCTGAGCTGATGCCGCTGAACCTGGGCGTTCTTCAGGATCTCTGGGGCCCGCCGCAGCAGGGACAGCTCATGCCTGAGCGAGCGGCCAGGAGGCTCGCGGCGATCAGAACTGACAGCCGCCTGATCAGGGCCGGGGATCTGTTCGTGCCCCTGGTGGGTGCGTCAGCTGATGGGCACTGCTTTGTCGAGGGGGCGATCAGGGCCGGTTCGGCGGCCGTGGTAGCCGAGCCCGGACGGTTTGCCCCGGAACACCTCCCGCGGCTTGAGGCGGCGGCGGAATCCGCTGACTGTCAGCTCTGGTGGGTGGAGGACACTCAGCGGGCCTATCAGCAGCTGGCGAACCACTGGCGGCAACAGCTCGGGGTACCGGTCGTGGCGGTCACCGGATCAGCCGGGAAGACCACCACCCGCGAGCTGATCCGCGCCGTACTGGCTCCGCTCGGTCCGGTGCTCGCCAGCAGCGGCAACGAGAACAACGACATCGGTGTTCCCCTCACCCTGCTCAGGGCGGTCTCTGAGCATCGGGCCATGGTGGTGGAGATGGGAATGCGTGGCCTTGGAGAGATCGAGCGCCTCAGTCGTTGTGCGGCCCCGGATGTCGCTGTGATCACCAACATCGGCACGGCCCACATCGGCCGCCTGGGGAGTCGGGAGGCGATTGCCACCGCCAAATGCGAGATCACGGCCTGCTTGCGAGCCGATGGCCTGGTGGTGATTCCTGCGGGAGATCCGCTGTTGGAGGCTGCACTGGCGGCGGTGTGGCAAGGGCAGGTGTGCCGGGTGGCGCTGGAGGGCGATGCGCTGGCTACCGCGACGCCTGAGGCTGATCTCACCGCCTCCGTCTGCGAGACGGGTGGCGGCCCGGCCCGGCTGCTGCTCAGCACGGGTGAGCGGCTGCCGTTGCCGTTGCCAGGACGGCACAACGCCCGCAACCTGCTGCTTGCCCTGGCGGTGGCCCGCCACCTGGGAGTGGACTGGGCTGGGTTGGCTGATCTGGCGGTGGCGCTGCCCGGTGGCCGCTGCCGCCGCCAGGGGATCGGCGGGGTCACCCTGCTCGATGAGACCTACAACGCCTCCCCCGAGGCGGTGCTGGCAGCCTTGGAGCTGCTGGCCCGCGAGCCGGTGGATCCGGGCGGCAGACGCTTTGCGGTGCTGGGCACCATGCTGGAGCTCGGTGAGCAGAGCCTGGAGCTCCACCGGCGGGTGGCGCTGCGCGCCGCCGAACTGGAACTCGACGGCCTGGTGGTGGTGGATGGGGGCGCGGAAGGACTCGCCATGCTTGAAGCGGCGGCCGGAATGGGGCGGTTGCAGCGGGTGGACGCTCCAGCTGAGGCCCTGGAACAGCTGACAGCGTGGCTGCGTGCCGGTGATGTGCTGCTCCTCAAGGCGAGTCGGGGTGTGGCGCTGGAACGCCTGATTCCCCTGCTGGAAAACCGGCTGGCCCCTGAGGCTGCCGCCAGTTCTCCTTCATCAACTGGCGAGCGCGACCCAGGGCCAGGGCGCCGTCGGGCACATCCTTGGTGAGGCACGACCCTGCTCCCACCGTGACGTTGGCTCCAAGAGTGATCGGGGCCACCAGCACGGAATTGGCTCCGGTCTTGCTGCCGCTGCCGATCACGGTGCGGTGTTTGTTCACCCCGTCGAAGTTGGCGGTGATCGTGCCCGCCCCCACATTCACCTTGGATCCCAGATCGGCATCGCCGAGATAACTGAGGTGGTTGGCTTTCACACCGGCGGCCAGACAGCTGTTCTTCACCTCCACGAAATTGCCCACGCGGCAGCCGGCTGCCAACTTCGACCCGGCCCGCAGCTGCGCAAACGGACCCACCACGCAGTCCTCCGCCACGGTGCTGTCGCGCACAACCGAGAACAGCACCTCCACACCGCCGGCCAGGGTGCTGTTCTCGATCAGGCAGCCGGGGCCGATGCGGCAGCCGTCGCCGATCTGGCTCGCGCCACGGAAGTGGCACTGTGGCTCCACCACCACATCGCGTCCAAAGCGGGTGCCCTCGCTGAGGGTGCAACTTCCGGGCTCCACGAAGCTCACGCCTTCCCGCATCCAGTGCTCGCGCAGACGCTGCTGCAGCACAGCCTCACACCGGGCCAGCTGCAGGCGGTCGTTGATGCCGTTCACCTCATCGGGATCAGCCACCTCCACATGGAGCGCCGGCTGAAGCAGGGCCACGGTGTCCGTGAGGTAGAGCTCGCCCTGATCGTTGTCGCTGTCGAGTGAAGGGAGCACGTCGGCCAGCCTGGGCCAGTTGAAGCAGTAGATCCCTGCATTCACAAGATCATTCCGGCGTTGAACATCACTGCAGTCGCGATGTTCGATGATCGCCGAGACAGCACCCTGCTGATCGGCGAAGACGCGTCCATAGCCGGTGGGATCGACCAGCCGGGCGCTGAGCAGCGTCACAGCGGCGTTCTGCTCGCGGTGCCTGGCCAGCAGCCGCTCCAGGGTTTCGGGCTGCAGCAGCGGCACATCACCATTGAGCACCAGCAGATCACCCTGAAAACCAGCCAGCGGACCCAGCAACTGCTGAACGGCGTGCCCGGTTCCGTTCTGGGGATGCTGGAGAACGAATTCCAGCCCTGAACGGTGCGCCAGCGATTGCTGCACCCGCTCCGCCTGGTGACCCACGATCAGCAGCTCACGAGCGGGGTTCAGGCGCTCACAGCCCGCGAGGACCCGCTCCACCAGGGTGGCCCCGGCCAGGGGCTGCAGAACCTTGGGCAGGTCGCTCTTCATGCGGGTGCCCTTCCCCGCGGCCAGTACGGCAATGGCGAGCATCAGGGCAGCAATGGCTGGGGCGGAATCTACGTGCCTGCCCGCAGCCGAGCGGACCGACGGGTCAGTCGCGCGACTCCCGCCGAGCGTTCAGAACCGCCAGGTAGAGATTCTCATCAATCTCGCGGATGTCGTATTCAGAGGGCAGCACCCCATGGATGTGCTGGTGAACCGCCAGCCAGCAGTTGCGCTCCGGATCAGCACCGGTGGCGTCGAAGGCATGGGACGCTCGCACCAGTGAGGCAACCAGTTCTGGATCGGGCATGCGGTGTTGCGGGAAGGCCATTCAGACGCCTGAGGACCACACTGGCAGACGTAGAACCCTGCTCTTGCCCCCATGGCCTGGAGAAGCCTGATCGCCGCCCTGGGCCTGGTGGTGGTGGGATCGGTACCGAATCGAGCCCAGCAGCGACTCAGCAACCAGTGCCCCCTGATCGTGCCGCCTGAGAAGGCCAGCTTTCAGCCGCGCCGGATTCAGCCCTCCCAGGTGCAGGCGAAGAACGCCATGGGCTGCCTCTCGCCCTCCGATGCTCTCTATGGTCCGGATGGCTGTCCCACAAGGCTCTGTGGACCAGGCAGCAGCACGTTTCTGCTGCCGGCGGAGTGAAGGCGTCGCCGGCATGGCCCTCATGACAGCTTTTGGGCGGCATGCCGCCAAGGTCTGTTCGGTTCGCCGGGGCATGAAACCACAGTCACTGCCCATACGGTTCTCTCAGTTGAAACCAGGGGACAAGCCATGCATCCCACCGCCGAGTTGTTCACCGAAAAAGCCTGGGGAGCGGTCGTCGCCGCTCAGCAGCTGGCCCAGCAGCGCCGCCAGCAGCAGATGGAAAGCGAGCATCTGCTGGCCTCGCTGCTCGCCCAGCAGGGGCTCGCCGGCCGCATTCTGGAGAAGGCCGGCGTCGACGTGGGCACCGTGGTGCAGAAAGTGGAGGCCTTCACCAGCGGCCAGCCCAGCCTGGCCTCACCGCCCGAGACGATCTATCTGGGTCGAGGCCTGAACGCGGTGCTCGATCGCTCCGATGCGCTCAAGAGCGACTTCGGCGATGCCTACATCGCGATCGAACATCTGCTGCTGGCCCTTGCTGAAGACGAGCGCTGCGGCCGCCAGCTGCTCTCCCAGGCCGGCACCGATGCCGCCAGGCTGAAGGAGGCGGTGCAGGCGGTGCGCGGCACCCAGCGGGTCACCGACCAGAACCCGGAGGGCACCTACGAATCCCTCGAGAAATACGGCCGCGATCTCACCGCCGCCGCCAGAGAGGGCAAGCTCGATCCGGTGATCGGCCGCGACGAGGAGATCCGCCGCACGATCCAGATCCTCAGCCGCCGCACCAAGAACAACCCGGTGCTGATCGGCGAACCCGGCGTCGGCAAGACGGCGATCGTGGAGGGCCTGGCCCAGCGGATCGTCAACGGCGATGTGCCGCAGGCGCTGCAGAACCGTCAGCTGATCGCCCTCGACATGGGCTCATTGATCGCCGGCGCGAAGTACCGCGGCGAATTCGAGGAGCGGCTCAAGGCGGTGCTCAGGGAGGTGACCGCCTCCGAAGGGCAGATCGTGCTGTTCATCGACGAGATCCATACCGTGGTGGGCG
>JAYKHC010000095.1:0-7088 GCA_035285465.1 Cyanobacteriota bacterium | reverse complement strand
CCTCAAAATTGTGCTTGAGGTGGTTTAAGTGAGATTTGTGAATGGCTTTAGGAGCAATTAAGCCATGCCGAGCGTGTATTCCAAAGCACATCCTTTGGTGAGTGGAACCTGCTGGAGGTAGGGTTCTCTCATCAAGAATTCTTGATGAATTGATGGGTCTGTTTGAGCGATACCTTTCCGTCTGGATTGGCCTGGCGATCGTGGTTGGGGTAGGCCTTGGCGCATGGTTCCCTGATGCGGCGGCAAGCATTGCGGCTCTGGAGGCTGCGGGGATCAATCTGCCGATCGCGGTGCTGATCTGGGGAATGATTTTCCCGATGATGCTGGCGGTCGACTTCTCCTCCATCGGAGCGATTCGCCATCAGCCGCGGGGGCTGTTGGTGACAGCACTTGTGAACTGGCTGATCAAGCCCTTCACCATGACGGCTCTTGCCTGGCTGTTCATCCGTGGCGTGTTTTCCGCCTGGATCCCGGCAGCCATCGGCCAGGAGTATGTGGCCGGGATGATTCTTCTTGGCGTCGCTCCCTGCACGGCGATGGTGTTCGTGTGGAGTCGTCTCAGCGACGGCGATCCCAACTACACCCTGGTGCAGGTGGCGTTGAACGACCTGATCATGGTCTTTGCCTTCGCCCCGATTGCGGCGCTTCTGCTGGGGGTTTCGGATGTGTTGGTGCCTTGGGACACGATGCTCACGGCAGTGGGTCTGTTCGTTGTGGTCCCCCTGGTGGCCGGATGGTTCACGCGGCTGAGCCTGCGCAGTACCCGCCGGATTGAGCGGTTGGAAACGCGGCTCAAGCCCCTGTCGATTGGCGCATTGATCGCCACCGTGTTGCTGCTGTTCATGGTGCAGGCCCAGGCGATCTTGGCCAATCCGCTGGCCATCGTTTTGATCGCCATTCCTTTGATCCTCCAGACCTATCTGATCTTCTGGATCACAGCGTTTTGGATGCGCTCCACAGGGCAGCCACGATCGATTGCGGCACCAGGGGCCATGATCGGCGCATCCAACTTTTTTGAGTTGGCAGTTGCGGTGGCCATCAGCCTGTTTGGTTTGAACTCCGGGGCTGCCTTGGCCACGGTTGTTGGCGTGCTGGTGGAGGTTCCGGTGATGCTGTCGCTGGTGGCGATGGCCAACCGGAACCGACGCCTGTTCCCCGCCTGAGAGGGGCAGCACGATGCCCGCTGCGTTGCAGGTGTTTGTTCAGTTCCTCGTGTTGGGGCTGACCTCTTTCGGTGGCCCCGTGGCGCACCTCGGTTACTTCTACGAGCGATTTGTACGGCGGGAGCGTTGGATCACCGCTGAGGCCTACGCCGAACTGGTTGGGCTCTGTCAGCTCTTGCCTGGACCCTCGAGTTCCCAGGTGGGCATGGGTTTGGGTTTGATTCGGGCCGGTTGGCTTGGCGGTCTGGCCGCCTGGGCAGGGTTCACCTTGCCCGCCGCTGTGTTGATGGTGCTGGCGGCGTCGCTGCTCTCAACCCATCCCCACTGGATGGCCGGGGGCTGGGTGCATGGCTTGATGGTGGCGGCTGTGGCCGTGGTGGCCCATGCCGTTCTGGGCCTGCAGCGCAAACTGGCTCCTGATCGGCAGCGGGCCAGCCTGATGGTGGCAGCAGCTGTGCTGGTGCTGTTGGTGCCTCGCGTCTGGGCCCAGCTGTTGGCCCTGGTGTTCGGTGGGTTGGTGGGGTTGTACGGTCTGATGCCGCCTGAGCTGGAGCCATCGGCACCTCAACGTCTCGTGGTTCCGCTGCAGCGCTCGGTTTCGGTGGGCTTGCTGGCCTGTGCCGTGCTGCTGTTCCTGGCACTGCCCTGGTTGTCCGCTGAGGCCAGGCCGCTGCTGGTGCAGCAGCTCAGTGGATTCCTGCGCACGGGTGCCTTGGTGTTCGGCGGTGGTCATGTGGTGCTCCCCTTGCTGGAGCAAGCGCTGGTGCCCAACGGTTGGATCGACCTTCAGCAGTTTCTGGCGGGGTATGGCGCAGCCCAGGCGGTGCCGGGGCCGATGTTCAGTTTCGCGGCCTTTCTTGGCTTTGATCTGCAGCCAGGGCTTCAGGGCATCGCCGGTTCTGTGATGGCGCTCATTGCCCTCTTTTTTCCCTCGTTCTTGTTGATGGGCGGGCTCTTGCCCTTCTGGAGTGACCTGGGCCGTTTGGCTCCGATGCGTCGAGCCCTGCTGGGCATCAACGCATCGGTGGTGGGCATCCTGCTGGCGGCGTTGTTTCAACCCGTCTGGCAAACAGGCATCCGCAGTGGCGCTGAGTTCAGCCTGGCGTTGGTGGCGTTTTTGCTGTTGGTGGGTTGGCGGCAACCGGCGTGGCGGGTGGTGCTGTTCTGCGCCGGAGTGGGTGGTTTGACCCTGGCCTGATCCATTCCTCTGCAGAATCACTGCATTGATGGGGAGCGTGGTGGCTGGAGCTGGTGTGAATCCTGCTGATCAGCACTGGGGTTTCTGGCCGCTGCTGCCGCTCTACCCCTATGGCCACCGGCGCACCCTGGTGCGCGAACTCATTCCGGGCGAGGTGTGGAGTTTCGAGCAGTTGCAGGGTGTGCTCTACGTGGCGGTGCCGATCCGGATGACCGTGGTGCGGATCCGTGAGGGGCTGATGCTGTTTGCCCCGGTGGCGGCAACAACCGAGCTGCTGGCTGAGCTGAAGGATCTGGAGGCTCGTTACGGCCCGGTACGCACGGTGGTGCTGCCCACCAGCTCTGGATTGGAGCACAAGTTACCGGTGCCGGCGATGGCGCGCGCCTTCCCGAACGCCATGGTCTGGGTGACCCCGAAGCAGTGGAGTTTTCCGGTATCCCTTCCTCTGGCCTGGCTCGGGTTTCCGTCTGAGCGGCTGCGGGTGCTGTTTCAGCAGGGTGTGCCCCATGACGAGGAGCTTGAGTGGCAAGCTCTGGGGCCCCTGAATCTGGGGTTGGGATGGTTCATGGAGGCCGCCTGCATTCACCGGGCCAGTGGCAGCCTGTTGATGTGCGATGGCCTTGTGGCGATCAGCGAGGAACCGCCCCAGTTGTTTGAGGCCGATCCGAAGCCCCTGCTGTTCCATGCCCGTGAACGCGGAGAGGAACCGATGCTGGATTCCCCCGAGCGCCGTGCCCGAGGCTGGCGGCGGCTGGTGTTGTTCGCCTCCTATCTGAGGCCTGAGCACCTGCTGGTGCCGGGCTGGCCTGAGGTGTTCGCCCAGTCCATGCGCCCGGGACTGCGCCGTCCCGACGCCTATTTCGGGATCTATCCCTTCCGTTGGGATGAATCCTGGGAAGAGGAGTTCCGGAGCCTGGTTCCTGAAGGAGCTCTCACCATCCAGGTTGCTCCCGTGCTGGAGAGACTGGTGCTGCCGCGCTGCCGGCAGGCGCTGTTGACCTGGCTTCGTTCCCTGGCCGACGCGGCTGAGTTCCGCTGGTTGATCCCGGCTCATTACAGCGCCCCGGTTCCCTGCGATGGTGAGGTGCTCAGACGGCTGGCCTCAAGCATTGAGTCTCGGCCCTGGGCCCCGGATCAGGGCAGCTGGTCAACGCTGGCCAGGATTGACGAGACCCTGCGGCGCCTGGGAGTGGTCCCCGAGGATCCACTCGCCGGCAGCAGCTGAACGATCCGGACCCTCAGAGACGAAGCTCTCCGGGGTCTGCACCCAGGTCCCCGAGTCCACCAGCACCGATCAGGGCGCTGTCCAGTTCCATCCGCTGTTCCATCTGGCGGAGGAAATAGCCGGTCATCATCGCGGAAGCCAGAAGACCCGCCAGATTCTCACGGCTGGTCTGGATTTTCACGTCGAACTGTTCGGAGGGGAGCATTCCGAGCAGGCCCTGCACGTTGTGACGAATGATGTCCTGAATCTCCGAACTGGCGGAACGGGCGACACTCTGCAGGACATCAGGAGACTGCTCCTGGAGGTACTGAATCAGGGCATTGCCGCTGACCGCCTCGTTGTCGCTCGTCAGGAATTCCGGGTTGAACATCACCGGTGCCTGCCCCTTCAGCTGGCTCACCATAACCCAGCTCACCGGATCGGGCCGAATGCGGTGAGGGGCCAGTAGCGCCAGATGGCGGTTCCGACAATGTTCTTCCTCGGCAGAGGTCCCCAGAGATGGGAATCGAGGCTGGCGTTGCGGTTGTCGCCCAGCACAAACAGGTGCCCGGCGGGAACCGTCACGGGTCCGAGGCTGTAATCCATCGGCTCGGCCAACCAGTCAGGTTGTGCCGGTGTTCCGTTGCGCCAGAGAGCTCCGTCACGAACCTCCACCGTGTCTCCTGGGCCCGCCACCACCCGCTTGATCAAGGCGGCCCGGGGGTCATAGCCGGCATCGCTCAGCGCGGGAGGCGGAAGAAACACCACCACCGAGCCCAGGGGCAGAGGCTGGTCCCGGTGGCTGCGGATTTTCTCCACCAGCACCCTGTCCTGCAGCTGCAACGTGGGCAACATCGAACCGGATGGAATCCAGCGCGGTTCGATCACCAGCCAGCGCAGAATCAGCGCCAGCAGGAGCCAGGCCAGCAACGGCACCAGCTGTCGACGCACGGCCAGCCGCCAATCGGCTGAAGACGGGGAAGAGGCAACGGAATTGTCGTGGCCGCTGGCCATCAGAGCACGGAGCAGGATGGAAGATCATCCTCAACCGCCGGTGGATCAGGCCCTGGCCAATCTGGATGCGGCGCTCACCCTGCTGGAGGCCTGCATCACCGCCGGCGTTCAGCAGTGGGTGCTCTGCCCTGGAAGCCGTTCCGGACCCCTGGCCGTGGCCATCGGCCTGCTGGAACGCCGCCATGGAGTGGTTCTGACCACCGGAATGGACGAACGTTCCGCCGCCTTCTTCGCCCTGGGCCATGGACGATGTACGGGTGTTCCCGCTGCGGTGATCACCACCTCCGGCAGTGCGGTGGCCAATCTGCTGCCGGCCCTGGTGGAAGCGGATTTCGGTGCCATCCCCCTGCTGCTGATCACCGCGGACCGCCCCCTTCGGCTCAAGAATTGCGGGGCGAATCAGACCGTCAATCAGGACGTGTTCCTGCGCGATTCGGTCCGGCGGCTGATCCTGGCTGACCCGGCTGGGTTGCATCGGATGGGGGTGAAGGCTCTGCGCCGGATGGCGTGCCAGGCCGTCAGCGCCTGCCAGGGGCAGGGCAGGCAGCCACCCGGCGGGGTTCACCTCAACCTCCCCATCGAGGAGCCCCTCCATGCCGATCCGGGGCTGTTGTCCTGGAGCACAGGTCCTGCGGAAGCTGAAGACGCCTGCCTGAGAAGCAGCAACTGTGCCGAAGCCCCAGCGGCCCGGTCCGTGGATCCCCGTGGTGCGGAGCCCCTCGATCCGGACAGACCGGGACTGATCGTGGCCGGACCGTGGCGCGGCCGCCCGCAGCACTGGGCTGGCTTCGCCAGGGCCCTGCGCGAGCTGCAGCATCGAACCGGCTGGCCGCTGCTGGCTGATGCGCTCAGCGGGCTGCGTGGGGAGCCGCACCTGGATCTGATCGCCGCCTATGACCTGCTGCTGGCCCGGGAGCGACCGGATCTTCAGACCGATCAGGTGCTGCGGCTCGGACCTGTGCCGGCCAGCCGGCGTCTGCAGGATTTTCTGGTGCGCTGCGGCGGCCGCCAGCTGGTGATCAGCGAAACCGAACCGCGCTCGCTGGATCCCCTCGGCACGGCGAGTCACCAGGAGGATTGTGGTCTGCAGGCCTGGTGGCAGCACTGGCAGGAGATCTGGCCGGCCACCCGCTCAACCGAAACCTGCCGAGCGCTCAGCGCAGCCTGGCTGGAGGCCGATCGACAGCTGCAGAACTGGCTGGATCAGGAGCTGGGAGGGGACGCCGCGGGTGCCGCCTCGGTCGCCGCGGCCCCCTTCAGCGAACCCTCCCTGGTGCGCCAACTTGCGGCCTCCTTACCCGCCAGGCTTCCTGTGGTGCTGGCGAACAGCTCACCGGTGCGCGACTGGGAGAGCTTCATGCCGCCGGACGGTCCGCAGCGGCCGGTGCTGAGTTTCCGCGGTGGATCAGGGATCGATGGCACGCTCTCGCTGGCCTGTGGCGTGGCCCAGGCCAGCGGTGCTGCCGCCCTGGTGAGCGGTGATCTCGCCCTGCAGCATGACAGCAACGGCTGGCTCTGGCGCCAGCAACTCAAGGGTCGGCTCACCGTGCTGCTGATCGACAACGATGGAGGAGGAATCTTCGAGCAGCTGCCGATCCGGCAACCCTCCGAGGAGCTGCTCGATTTCGAGAGGCTGTTTGCCATGCCTCAGTCCGTTGACCCCCTGGCCCTGGCGGCTGCACACGGCGTACCCGGACGGGAACCCCGGGATCCGGATGCCCTGGAACGTGATCTGCGCTGGGCACTGGCACAACCGATCGCCCTGCTCAGGCTGCGCTGCAACCGGCGCGCCGACGCGGCACGGCGGAGGCAGCTGCGCACAATGGGAGCGGCACTGACGCACCAGCCTTGAGCTTCGTCTTCGCATCCGCCGATCCGCCGGTGTCCTGGCAGCAGCACAACACCTATCAGGACATCGTTCTGGAAAGGAGCCCCGAGGGCCTGGCACGGGTCACGATCAACAGGCCCCACAAGCGCAATGCCTTTCGACCCCGCACGGTGGCGGAACTCTGTGATGCCTTCAGCCGGATCCGTGAGGATCCGGCGGTGGGGGTGGTGCTGTTCACCGGCGCCGGGCCCGCCGCTGACGGCGGCTGGGCCTTCTGTGCCGGTGGCGACCAGAGCGTGCGGGGGGACGGGGGATACCTGGATGAGCAGGGCCTGCCTCGTCTCAACGTGCTGGATCTGCAGCGGCTGATCCGCAGCCTGCCCAAGGTGGTGATCGCTCTGGTAGCCGGATACGCCATCGGCGGCGGCCAGGTACTGCATCTGCTCTGCGATCTGAGCTTGGCGGCGGAGAACGCCGTGTTCGGCCAGACCGGCCCGAAGGTGGGCAGCTTCGATGGCGGCTTCGGTGCCGGTTATCTCGCCCGGCTGGTGGGGCAGCGCAAGGCCCGGGAGATCTGGTTTCTCTGCCGTCAGTACGGCGCGGAGCAGGCCTTGGACATGGGGCTGGTGAATGCGGTTGTCCCGCTGCAGGCGCTCGAGGATGAGGGGGTGCGCTGGGCGA
>JAYKHC010000094.1:0-14507 GCA_035285465.1 Cyanobacteriota bacterium | reverse complement strand
GATCTACCCATAGCTAGACCTACAGGTGCCTTACAGGTAGGTACAGTTATCCACGGAAAAACGCAAAACGCATCAAAGGCACATCTAAGCACATCTAATAAGCACATCTAAAAGGATGGTCATCATGGTTCAGGACAATCCAGGTCGGAGCCATCGGAGGCAGGGATGGCTGTGGAGCAGCGGGTTGAGTGTGGTGCTGCTGGCTGGGTGCGGGGGGGCTCCCATGGCCACTCAGGGGGAACTGGCCCCAGACCAGGGGGCCCCGGTTGCAGCGGAGGCGGTGCAGGAAGCGGCCCCTCCGGCGGCGGATGCGGCGATCGCCGCCACCGTCCCCACCGCCGCACCCCAACTGGTGAAGCGGGCCACCCTGGGCTTAGCGGTCACCGATGGCGATGAGGCCCTAGAAGCGGTGAACCAAGTCCTGGCTACCCACGGGGGCGACTTGCTGGGGCTCTCGGATGGGGAGGGCGAACCCCAGCCTAACCGGGCCAACCAGCGGCAGATGTTCCTAGAATTGCGGGTACCAGCGGCAGCATTGGATCGGGTCTTGACGGATCTCAAAACCCTAGGGGAAGTCAAAACCCAAGGCTTGACAGCGGAGGATGTGTCTAGCCAACTGGTGGATCTGGGGGCAAGGGTTCGGAACTTGCGGCGATCGGAAGAAGCCCTTCTGGAATTAATGGGTCGCTCTGGTTCCGTTGCGGACATCCTGGCCGTATCCCAGGAATTGAGCGCCGTCCGGGAGGCCAGTGAGCGCACAGAGGCCCAACGGCAAGCCCTCCAGGGCCAAGTGCAGTTTTCCACCATTAGCCTCACCCTAGAGAGCCAATCCCCTGGGGCACCCCCCGCCATCACCACCAGTCTGGGCCAAACCTGGCGCTACGCCACCCACTCGGTGGGGGCATTCTCCGTCACCCTACTGCGGCTGTCCCTGTGGCTGTTGGCCTACAGTCCCTACTGGGGCGGGGGAGTCTTGGCCCTTTGGGCCTATGGGCGCTGGGGCAGATCCCGCCGTGTCCCCACCCCATCGGAGGGGTACACTGAGGAATAGGAAAGAGTTGGCGCGGGGATTGCGGGGGGGATTGCTTTGGGGGTTTCCCTGAGGCAAGCCTGCCCCCGAGGAAAGTCCGGGCTCCCAAAGGGCCGCACTTGCTGGGTAACGCCCAGTGCGGGTGACCGTGAGGATAGTGCCACAGAAACATACCGCCGATGGCGGGGAGGGTGTGCTAGCCCCCTCCTCTCCAGGTAAGGGTGCAAAGGTGCGGTAAGAGCGCACCAGCGGCATCGAGAGGTGTCGGCTTGGTAAACCCCGGCCGGGAGCAAGGCCAGGGCTTCGGCCCACGGAACAACGGTTGGCCATGACACCCGTTCCGATTCAAGTGCGCCGCTCGAGTCCGTCGGTAACGACGGTCCCAGACAGATGATCGCCCACCGGCCAGGCTCGGCTCGACCGGTGAACAGAACCCGGCTTACGTCCTGCTTTCAACCCATCCCCACGCCGTCAGCCCTCCATGACGCTGATGACAGATCCCTCCGAACGGTCTGGACCTGCGTCCGACCAGCGGCGCGCCTCTTTGCAGCGCTTTCTGGAGAGCCTGGGCCTCGAGCCCGGTGAGCGCGAGCTCGGACCTGTTGACGCGGCGCTCAGCCACACCTCAGCCCGGCTGGGGTGTAACCACGAACAGCTGGAGTTTCTTGGTGATGCTGTACTCCGACTGGCAGCAGCCGAGTTCCTTGAACAGGAACATCCATCCCTGCGGGTTGGAAGAGCCTCCGCCCTGCGCGCCCAGTTGGTGAGTGACCGCTGGCTCAGCGAGCTGGCCGTTCATTGCGGTCTGGATGCTGTTCTGCGCATCGGACCGATGGCAGCCGGCGACCGGGCAGGTCTCTCCACGGTACGGGCTGAATGTTGCGAGGCCCTCGTCGGTGCGGTGTACCGCTGCTGGGGTGGAGCCCGGGGCGGCCTCATCGCCGTGCACACCTGGCTCGATCAACACTGGCGCCGGGAAGTCGACACACTCCTGAGGGATCCCCATCGCCACAACTGGAAATCGGCCCTGCAGGAGCTCACTCAGGGCCGAGGAATCGGACTGCCGCACTACCTGTGCGAACAGAAGAGCACCGCCCATGCCGATCCCAGGCGGTTCTGCTGCCGGGTGAGCATCGCCGGAATACAGCGGGGCGACGGCTGGGGGCGATCCCGCCGCGAAGCGGAGCAGAGCGCTGCCCGAGAGGCCCTGGCGGCGCTTGCCATTAATCCGCTTTCAGGGTCCTGAGCGGCATGGTGACCAG
The DNA here is from genome assembly GCA_035285465.1 of Cyanobacteriota bacterium. Taxonomy (GTDB): domain Bacteria; phylum Cyanobacteriota; class Cyanobacteriia; order PCC-6307; family Cyanobiaceae; genus UBA5018. The sequence continues at coordinate 12,215 of JAYKHC010000094.1, read as the reverse complement.
CTTGTCCCAGTTGCCACCCTCAAACAGAACCGCGGCCCGGCTTCCCGAGATGCGTTGCACAAACCCGGTGTAACCGTTGTAGATGGAGCGGGAATCCCGCACCACAACAGTGGAGCCCGGAAGGATCGGCAGCTCGGGCATGGTCGCTTCAGCGATGGATGCAGAGTCATTATCGGAACCATGGAAACGACGTTGACGAGTTCCTCGACCCCCGATGACGACTTTCTGATGGTGGGGAGGATCGTCGCAGCCCAGGGACTGGAGGGAGAACTGCGGGTGCTGCCGATGAGTGATTTCCCCGAGCGGTTCACCTCACCGGGGCCGCGCTGGCTGCGACGTCCACGGGAAGCCGCGCGTCCGGTTCATCTGGCTGGCGGCCGCCAGCTACCCGGGAAGAGCCTGTTCGTGGTGAGGATTGATGGAATCAGGGGCCGCACCGCGGCTGAAGCTCTCGTGGGAGAGCAGTTTCTGGTGAAGTCCTGCGACCGCCCCAGGCTGGGCCCTGGCGAATACCACCTGCTTGATCTGGTGGGCCTTGAGGTTCGACTTCTCAACGACCGCAAGCCGACCGGGCGTGACGCCGGGAACGTCATCGGCACGGTTCGCAACCTGTTGAGCGCGGGCAACGACCTGCTCGAGGTGGAGCTCGGTACCGAAAAGGAAGGACGACGGATCCTGATCCCCTTCGTGAAGGAAATCGTGCCGGAGGTTCAACCTGAGGAGGGCTGGATCGGCATCACACCGCCAGCTGGACTTCTGGACCTCTGATCCGCCTGGCCTGGATGCGTGATTGAACGTCGTGCGCGATCCTGAGCCTGGCGACAGACGGTTTTTGTGACCTCAAGCACCCTGGTTCCCGTGATTCTGTGCGGTGGCACCGGCACGAGGCTATGGCCGCTTTCGCGGGCCACCTATCCCAAGCAGTACTGGCCCCTCTCCGGCAGCGGGGAGGACACACTTCTGCAGCAGACGCATCTTCGGCTGCAGGGGTTGCCGGGTCTGGCGCCGCCGCTGCTGATCTGCAATGAGGATCACCGCTTCATCGTGGCCGAGCAGATGCGCCAGATCGGGGTCGAACCCAGCGCGATCCTGCTCGAACCGATGGGGCGCAACACGGCCCCGGCTGTGGCAGTGGCTGCACTGCAAGCCACCGCCACCGGAGATGACCCGCTGTTGCTCATCCTGGCTGCGGATCACGCCATTCAGGACCTCCCACGCTTCCGCAACACCGTGCAGGCCGGCATGGCCTCCGCCGAAGCGGGCCGGCTTGTGACCTTCGGAATCGTTCCGAAGGCCCCTGAAACGGGCTATGGCTACATCGAAGCCAGCCAGAGCCTCCATGAGGCCAGCACCCCGGTTCCGATCCTGCGGTTTGTGGAAAAGCCCGACCGAGCGAAAGCTGAGCAGTTCCTGGCCTCGGGCCGCTTCACCTGGAACAGCGGAATGTTTCTGTTCAAGGCGAGCGCGATCCTGGCGGAGCTGGAGCGCCTGGCACCCGAGCTCGTCAGCGCCTGTCGATCCGCTCTGGAACATGAGAGCACCGACCTTGATTTTCTACGGCTGGACCGTGAAGCCTTCGCTGGCTGCCCGAGTGTGGCGATCGATGTGGCGGTGATGGAGAAGACGGATCGAGGCGAGGTGCTGCCCCTGGAGGCTGGCTGGAGCGACGTCGGGAGCTGGAGCGCTCTCTGGGAAACCTCCGCGGAGCGCGATCCCGAGGGCAATGTGCTGCGGGGCCGCGTGATCAGCGAGGACAGTCGCAATTGCTATCTCCGCAGTGAACACAGACTTCTGGTGGGTCTGGGTGTGGAAGACCTTGTGGTGGTGGAGACCGATGACGTGGTGCTGGTGGCCCATCGCGACCGGGCTCAGGATGTGAAGACCGTGGTGGGCCAGCTGGAGGCGTCCGGGGCTCGAGAAAGCAAGGCCCATCGGAAGATCTACCGCCCCTGGGGCTCCTATGACGGCGTCACGGAAGGAGGCCGCTGGCAGGTGAAGAAGATTGTGGTGAACCCAGGAGCCAGCCTTTCACTCCAGATGCATCATCACCGTGCTGAACATTGGATCGTGGTGAAAGGCACGGCAGTCGTGGAAAAAGACGGGGTGGAGGAGCTGCTGGCAGAGAATCAGAGCACCTACATCCCGCTCGGGTGCCGACACCGCCTCACCAATCCCGGCAAGATCGCTGTGGAAATGATCGAGGTCCAGAGCGGTCCGTATCTCGGAGAGGATGACATTGTGCGCTTCGAGGACCGCTACGGGCGAACCGAAGCCGCCGAACCGACCTCGCCTCAGCCCTGATCCAGGAGCTCAGCCGCGAACCATGGAGACTCGCTCCGATCGTCTGCAGCTGTTCACATCCACGAGGGTCACCAGCTGACCGGTCTCCTGCTGGAGAATCCGGTAGTTGCGTCCATCGGAGCAGCAGCGGATACGAGCTTCCTGGTAGGCCCAGTACTCCACGTTGCAGCGTCCCTGCATTCTCCAACCATCAGGGTGGAGAGCTTCGATCACATACATGATTCAGAGGGCGTTGGCCATTGATCCAACTATCCACCTGCATTCGGAAGCGCGTCTCCAAAACAACGGAGTGATTTCGGGATCACTCCTGCATACGAGTGAATCCACACAGAAGGTCAGGAGCCGCGAGGCTTGATCACCTGAAGCACCTGTGGACCCTGAGCACCTTGTCGGCGTTCACAGTTGAGCAGGGCCAGGATGCTGCGTGCGGCTGCTTCCATGTCGCCGCTTTCAGCAGCTGTCCTGGCGGCTGCCTCGAGTCTTCGGGCTTCGTCCTGATAACGCTCCTGCTGAGCGTCACGTCCAGGCATCGGAGCAAGAGTGGTCATGTCGTTCAGGTACCTGGCTCAACACAATTTCCACCTAGCGCAGCGATCTGGCAACGAAGCTGATTGGATCGGTCCTGATCTCCGCGGGTGAGGGCCACAGCGAGGGCAAATTCGAGTTTCTCGAGCTGGTGTTCGCCGTCTACAGAGTTGGGAAGGTGCACCGTGGCACCGGAGGTATGGGAAAAACCGTTGTTGGGATGCAGGACCTGGTGAGGGGTGCCGCAGGGGAAGGAAGGAAAAGCCATGGGTGACTTTCTGACCATTGTGACACCACAGCAACGGTGCTGCCGTCAGAAACGATGCACTCAGGCGACCTGAGAGTCCTTCTTTGTCGAGGTCGTCTGACGCGGTGCATCCCCCGTCGAATCGATGTTGATGTTGTCGTTGACGTCATTGTCTGAGTCTGTGTCCGTGGGAGCGATGTCCAGGAGTTGCCGGCACTCCTCCAGCAGAACATCCACATGATCAAGCCGGGTGAGATCCGTGGGATCAGGATCCTGATGACGCTCGATCTGAAGCTCCATCGCCGCCAGTCGTTGTTCGAGTTTGACCAGCCGCTGGGAGAGAAGATGAATGGTCTGGGCCAGATCCTCTGTGTTCCTTGTGATCCGAAAGGACACCGTGCTGGCCATGATCTGGAATCGTCTGGGGCCGATCACAGCACACCCCACAGCCAGGGCAAGGGGTGAAGCCACCGCTGCCCCTGGACAGAGCCCACTGGACAGAGCTGGGTCCGCCGATACGTTGGCAACCACAACTCTCGTCCGGCCGCCATGGGCCTGCTTCGCAAGCGCCTGCTCTTGGGTCCACTGCTTCTGGTGGTGTCGGGTGTGGGGTCCCTTTCTCACGAACGCCCCGCCCTGGCTGAGACCGAGACCAGCCCGGGTGCCAAGGGCGCCCAGATCTACTGTTTCATGCGCACCAGCGGAAACAGCCAGCAGGTGAGCTGGGATGCCGCCTATGGGTTGGTCAGAAGCCTCAGCAAAGGTCTGTTCAAGACCTCTCGGGATCAAGCGGCGGTCATGATCACAGAGGCTGTGGTCCAGAACCCGGCCACCTACCCCGATTGCGGCCGCTTCCTCGGTGATCTGTTCGCAAAACCAGGCAAATCTGAGACCGCCCAGCCCTCCGACCGCTCGGCTCAGAGCCGCGATGCCCCGCTGGCTCCTTAAGCGGCTCGCGGCTGCAGGGCTGGGAGTGCAACTGCTCGCTGGCTGTGGGGAGGCTCCTCTGCCCCAGCGTCAGCTCCGCAGTGATGACTGCCTCAGGGAGCTGAAGATCGAGAACCTGGCCGCGCAGATCGCCCGTTGTGACGACGTTGTTGCCAGGTTCCCCAACCTTCCTGCTCCTCTCAATGAGCGTTACCTGCTGCTGAGCCTGGCGGGACGGGATCAGGAAGCCTGTCGTGACATCCGACGTGCCCATGATCTGGCTCGCAGAAGCACGGCCGAAGGCCTGGACGAACAGCTGAAGGGAGAGCTGAAGCTACGAACTGAACTCTGCAACAGATGGCAGCGTCACCAGGCTGACAACAGATCCTGAACCATGGTCTGCATCCGGCCGCGTTCCAGCTCAAGCCGCCGGTTGCCAAGCACCAGCTCGATTCGCTCCGCTTTGCTGGCGATCAGCGAATCCACCAGCTGATCCGCCACTCCCAGCTGAAGCCAGTGACAGGTGAGCGCAGCAGCCATTCCGATCCGATGGCAGCGGTCCTCCGCCTGCTCGGCATCGCCAGGAGTCCAGGGTCGCTCGATCAGCAGCACCTGGCGGGCCCGATGCAGGGTGAACCCAAGACCTCCCGTGCCATAGGTCGCCACCAGCAGGGGCACCGCGCCGGACTGAAACCGATCAACCTGTCGCTGTCGCTCCGACGGGGCCACCGCACCGCTCAGCAGCACACTCCCTCCCAGCGCCTCTCCCCGCTGATGGAGCGCGTGGGCGGTTTGCAGAAAGGAACTGAACACCACCACGGGCTCGCCCTGCTCCAACAGCCGTTCAATCAGGCCAGATGCCGCCCTGAGCTTGTATTCGGAGGCGATCCGCCGCAGGGCCGTCAGCAGAGCCAGGCTCTCAGCGTCAGAGCGCACTTCGCCGCGGGCCGCGCGGAGGCGGTAATCATCCAGCATCCGTTGCCGACGATGCTCGAATCCCAGCTGCTCCGCCCTGGAAAGCTCCACCGGCAGCAACCGGCGCTGCTTGGGGGGAAGATCGAGACAATCCTGCTTGCGCCGATGCAGGACCAGGGGTCGGGTCAGGCGCCGCAATTCCTCCAGTCGACTGGCACCCGTGGCCTGCCAGATCCACCGGCCGGCGCTCTCGCGCCAGTGCCCCGCACAGAAACGTTCCTCATAGAACTGCTGATCACGGGCCAGGGGATGATCGATGGCTGCAAGGAGCGGAAACAACTGCACAGGACGGCCGTTCTTCATGGGTGTGCCACTCAGAAGCCAGATCGCCCGCAACCGGGGGTGCCTGGCCAGGCGCACCAGCGCCTGACTGCGAGCCGTGGCTGCGTTCTGGGCGTAGTGGGCCTCATCGGCAATGAGCACAGTGCCGGCAGGCGGCAGCCCGGCCGGTGGATTCGCCCAGCTGTGCACCTCGATGGCCAGTTCCAGGGCTGCTGCCTCAGCGCGCCAGTGACTGTGCAGACCAACAGGCGCCAGCACAAGGATCCGGCAGGCAGCCAGACGGACCATGGCCCGGGCAGCCACCAGGGCTGAAAGCGTCTTACCCAGACCCATGGCATCGGCCAGCACCGCACCACGCCGGGCCAGCAACCAACGCACAGCCACACGCTGGTGGGCCAGGAGGCTGCGCCCGTCAGGCAGCATCTGGTGCGGCGCGGCGGCCCGCACCAACTCCCGATGAGGTGGCAGCGGCGGCAGAGGTTGCTCCATCCAGGCCAACCATTGGACGAGTTCCGGCTCCAGCGGAAAGCGATCAGCCAGGGTCCGGCGAAGGGCCGGGGCCGCCTCCAGCGGGAACTCCCAGCAACCACGGCCCCTCAACCACCTCCCTCGAGGACGCACGGTCCTGAGCTGAGCCTGAGTGACAGCGTCGTAAGGAAAGATCACTTCCACGCGGCCGGTGGCACCCAGTCGCAACAGGCAACGCATCGGGGAAACAGCAGCAGCCGACACAAGGCCGACCCCGGAAACAGGAGAGAGTATTGATACCTAAGACATCACCATGCCGGCCAGGGATGCGGTGTTTCTCGAGGACCTCTGCCCCAAGCTCCGCCTGCGCCGCTGGAGGCAGTCCCTGCATCAGCTCACCAACCACCGCTGCATCTACTGCGGTGAACCTTCCCGGTCCATCGACCATGTGATGCCCATGAGTCGTGGTGGCCCGAGCGTGACCGAGAACTGCGTGCCAGCTTGCCTTGATTGCAATGGCCGCAAGGGAGATGCGGAGGTTCTCCACTGGTATCGCCGCCAACCGTTCTACGATCCACGCCGTTCCATGGCGATCCGGGCCTGGACCGATGGGGATCTGCGACTGGCGATGCGCCTGCTGCAGCAGACGGATTCAGCAGCGGCTCCTGAACGGATGACTCACCAGATCCGACAGGCGTCGACACCATTGTGGCGTTGGCAGATGGCTTCCTGAGCCAGAGGGCGATCCGGAGCCACCAAGCCGGCCAGGAGCACCACCAGAGCCGCCACAAGGGCTGGGTAGGCCGAATCGCGACGCAGGTGCGGTGGGCAGGATGGGATGGAGTGCACCTCACGGACCACATGGGAGCGACAGGAGCGCTGAGACAGAACAGAGGAAACCAAGACACCACGAGATGCTGATACAGGTGTACTGGCTTCAGGTCCCGTCGTCAAGACCGTCATGGCTGTTCTGGTGATCGGTGGGGGGTACACAGGGCGGCGCTTCGCCCGGGCCCTCGTTGCCGATGGCCACACCGTGCGACTGACTTACCGCGCATCACCAGGACCTCCGGAGCAGCACCCGGGTTTCCAGTGGCTGCGCTTTGACAGCCGGGACGGCCATCAGCCGGAGGAGGGCGCTCTGCTGGACACCACCCACCTGCTGGTGACAGCCCCCCCCGACGGCGGTCCCGGTGATGGCGTGCTGAGAACCATCAGCCCGTTGCTCCACAAACTTCCGCTGAACTGGGTTGGGTATCTCTCAACAACGGGGGTGTACGGCGACAGCGGCGGTGACTGGGTCACCGAAACCAGCCCAACCGCCGCTGCCAGCGGCCGCAGCCGCCACCGACTCCAGGCCGAGCAAGCCTGGCTGACCAGCGGACTGCCCGTGCAGAGTTTCCGTCTGCCGGCGATCTACGGCCCGGGCCGCAGCCCCTTCGCTGCCCTGCGCAGGGGCGAAAGCCGGTTGATCCATAAACCCGGGCAGGTCTTCTCCCGCATCCATGTCGATGACATTGTGGGAGCCCTTCTGCACTGCCTCCGGCTCCCGGCCAGACAACGTCCAAGGATTGTGAATGTGAGCGATGACTGGCCCTGCCCGTCCAGCGAAACGCTCAGCTATGCAGCTCATCTTCTGGGGATGAAGCTACCTCCCCTGGAACGCTATGAGCAGATCGCGGCAGGGATGAGCGCCATGGCACGAAGCTTCTGGAATGAAAATCGTCGCACCGACAACGGACGGCTCACCAGGGAGCTCGGCTACCCGCTCCGTTATCCGACTTATCGGGAAGGCTATCGGGCCTGCCTCGAAGAGGAATCCACGGCGCCGGCCTCCGAAGAACAACGCGCCGCCTCGGGGGGCCTCGGCACGAAAGGAACCCCCAGCTCGTGAAGCATCAGCGCCCAGCGCACCTGCACCCAGCCCCGCTGTGATCCGGTGGTGATCCCGAACAGCAACAGCCCGATCACCAGCCAGCGGATCATGGATGCGATGCAATGCCGCGCCACCCCATCCAACCCCAGTCGCCGCCGCCTGGCGATCTCCCTCGGTGATCCGGCCGGGATCGGCGCGGAAGTGACCCTCAAAGCCCTGGCCAGCCACCGACCGGAAGCTGAGGCACCCCTGCTGGTGGGCTGCCGGAGCTGGTTGGAACAGCGTTATCAGGAGTTGCGCCAGCTGGGGGTGGGACCGCTGCGCGATCCAGCCGGGCTGGACATGATCGACCAGCCTCTGCCCGCGCCGGTGCCTTCCGGAGCCAGCTCAGCCGAGGGCGGAGAAGCCAGTTTTCGCTGGCTCACCGCTGCCGCCAACGCCGTTCAGACGGGCCTCAGCCAGGCCCTGGTCACCGCACCGATCTCCAAGGCCAGCTGGCACGCTGCCGGCCATTGCTATCCCGGCCAGACCGAGCGCCTGGCCGAGCTGGCGAACAGCAGGAACGTGTCGATGCTGTTCACCGCCCTCAACCCCTCAGGGAGCTGGCGACTCAACACGCTCCTGGCCACCACCCACATCCCGCTCAACGCCGTCGCTTCCCGGTTGAATCCAGGCCTGGTGCAGCACAAGCTCGACATGCTGCTGTCGTTCTGCCAGCGCTTCCATGATCGGCCCCATCTGGTGGCCGCCGGACTCAATCCCCATGCGGGGGAAGCCGGACTGATCGGGACAGAGGAGGCGGAGTGGCTGGAGGATGTTCTGGAAGGCTGGCGCCACGACCACAGGGAAGTGCGTCTGGATGGACCACTGCCGCCTGACAGCTGCTGGCTGGGGGCCGGACAGGCCTGGCGCCAAGGGGCGGGCCCGGATGGCTACCTGGCCCTGTATCACGACCAGGGTCTGATCCCGGTGAAGCTTCTGGCCTTTGACGCTGCCGTCAACACCACCCTGGGGCTGCCCTTCCTGAGGACGTCCCCGGATCACGGCACAGGCTTTGCGATCGCCGGCCTGGGAACAGCCCGTGCCGACAGCATGGCCGCGGCCCTGGAAACGGCCTGGAGCCTTGGTTAACCAGGCTTCACACGCATCAGCACCTGACCGAACTCAACGGGAGTTCCATTCTCCAGAAGAATCTCCACAATTTCACCACCAACCTCTGCCTCGAGCTCGTTCATCAGTTTCATCGCCTCGAGGATGCAGACCGTCTGTCCGGGTGTGATGCGGCTTCCCACCTCCACAAAGGGGGCCTCCCCCGGCCCAGGCGAGCGGTAGAAGGTACCGACCATGGGAGCGGTGATCGCCAGCAGGTCACTCCGGGCAGCCGCGGCCGGGGGCGGCGGAGCCGATGCCACTTCAACAGTGAGAGCTGCGGCCGGGGGGGGCGGAGCCGATGCCACAGCAGCGGGCGGAGCGGGCAGAGGCGCAACTCCAGGGAGGTTCCGACGCACCTCCAGGCGAAAATCATCTCCCTCCAGCTTGAGCTCCTGGATATCACTGTTTTCAAGCAGAGCCAGCAGCTGATGAAGCTGATCGTGATCGAGTTGCATGGCAATCAGTTCTCCCGACCCAGGTAACTATCGTTGCGTGTATCAATCTTGATCTTCTCCCCGATCGAGATGAAAAGAGGAACCATCACCTGTGCTCCTGTCTCCACGATCGCCGGCTTGGTTCCTCCGGTGGCGGTATCACCCTTCACTCCCGGGTCGGTCTGAGTGACCTCCAGCACAACGGAATTCGGCAGCTCAACCTCCAGCGGCTTGCCATTCCAGGCCACAACACTCACCTCCATGCCCTCCTTGAGGTATTTACGCTGGTCGCCGATCTGGCGGCCGGTGAGTCGCGTCTCCTCGTAGCTCGCCATATCCATGAACACGTAATCGTCACCCTCCATGTAGGTGTGCTGGAGAGTGCTCTTCTCAAGCACAGCCTGAGGCACCATCTCTCCGGCCCGGAAGGTCTTCTCCACCACGTTGCCGCTCTGCACCGCCTTGAGCTTGGTGCGCACGAAAGCCGAACCCTTGCCGGGCTTCACGTGGAGGAATTCCACAACCCGCCAGACCTGACCATCCAGTTCGATCGAGGTACCGGTCCGAAAATCGTTGCTGGAAATCATCCCGGCCGATCGTGTTGAGGGGGATTGTAGAACTGGCTACCGGCAGCTCCTGCAGCCCAGTTCTGCCAGTCCGTTTGGGCTGTGCGAGAGTCCGGGGTCGGAGCAAGGCGGGGAGACCATGGTGAAGCCGGACGCGATCTGGAAGCGGCTGGGCTCGACAAGCCTGGCGATGATGCTGTTCCTCGGCACGGTTCTCGGTCTGCCGGCCCGGGGGCTGGCGGCTCTGCCCCAGGGCAATGCCGTGACAGACCCGGCCGCCATCCTTCGCGATGCGCTGCCCGTGACGGCGCCAGACCTGCAGGAACTCCAGCACCGCCTTGAGGGCACCAGCGACGATCTCCGAGCCAAGCGCTGGTCGGCTCTGAGCAGCTCCATCCGGCGAAGCCAGACCCTTCTGGCCACCCGGCGGCTGGCCATTCTTCAGCAGTTTTCGGACAGCGACCGACCTCAGGCCGAGAGGCTGCTGGAAAACCTGGTTGACCAACTGCAGACCCTCGGGGCCTGTGCCGAAGCCCAGCAGCGGGACCCGTTCCTGGCCACCCGACGGCAGGCCCTCGCCAGCATCGGCTCGGCTGAAGCGCTGCTGGTGGGTCCTTTCCCCTACGAGATCCCCGAAGAATTTGATGCTCTGCCCCGGCTGCTGGGCCGGGCCTCCGTGAAGATCACCACCACCAAGGGCGATCTGATGGCAGAGGTGGACGGCTACAACGCCCCACTGACCGCCGGAGCCTTTGTGGACCTGGTTCAGAAGGGTTTCTACGACGGCCTTCCCTTCACCCGCGCCGAGGACTTCTACGTCCTGCAGACCGGTGACCCCAAGGGCCAGGCCGTCGGCTACGTGGATGCCAGGACCGGCCAGGAGCGGCACGTGCCCCTTGAGATCAAGGTGCCAGGGCAGGACTCTCCCTTCTACAACCAGACCTTTGAGGATCTGGGCCTGTTCAAGGCGACCCCAACCCTTCCCTTTGCCACGCTCGGCACCCTGGGCTGGGCCCATTCCGACGAACACCTGGATGATGGTTCGTCGCAATTTTTCTTCTTTCTTTACGAGGCCGAGCTCACACCTGCCGGTCTGAATCTCGTGGACGGCCGCTATGCCGCTTTCGGGTACGTGGTGGACGGCTTTGATGTGCTGGAGGAACTGGGGGTTGACGACGCGATCGTGAAGGCTCTGGTGATTGAAGGCGCCGACAACCTCAAGCCACGGGCCTGAAGGTGGCCGAGACCCTCGCCGATCTGGGTGAGTGGGAACTGATCCGGCGCCTGGGTGATTTCGCTCCACCAGGTCAGTTCGCCGATGATGCTGCCCTGGTGAACAAGGCCGGCTTCGGGCGGCTGGTGCTCAACACCGATCTGTTGGTGGAGGGCGTGCACTTCAGCGAAGCCACCACAAAGCCCACGGATGTGGGCTGGCGGGCCGCCGTTGCCAACCTCTCCGATCTGGCGGCCATGGGCTGCACCCGGGGGGAGGGAATCACCGTTGGGCTGGTGGCGCCTGGGGCTACCCCCTGGGCCTGGGTGGAGGGGGTCTACGGGGGCCTCAAAGAGGCACTGGAAACCTTCGGCGGGGTACTCCTGGGTGGCGACTGCAGCCGTGGAGGGCAGCGAATCCTGGCGGTGACCGCGATCGGACAACTCTCCACGCCGCCCGATGCCGACTGCGGCGCCTGGGGTGCGATCCGCCGCGGCGATGGCCGTCCCGGCGACGCGCTGCTCTGCACCGGCCCCCATGGGCTGAGCAGGCTCGGGCTGGCGCTCCTGCAGGGGGAGCTCCAACTCGCCAACGGCCTGAATGGCGCCCTGTCGGTGCGGGCGATCACGGCTCACCAACGCCCCCGGGCCCGTTTTGATGCGGTGAGGGCCCTGATCGGCAGCCGGCCGCCCGCGCTTCGCTGGCGGGTGGGTGGCTGCGACAGCAGCGATGGGCTGGCGGCGGCGGTGCAGGCGATCGCGGGCAGGAGCGGCTGCGCAGCCCGACTGGACCGCGAGGTCCTGCCGCTCGATCCGGCGATGGCGGCCCTTCCCCAAGCGGAGGCCTGGTGCCTGGGCGGCGGCGAAGACTTCGAGCTGGTGCTGGCCCTGGAGCCCGACTGGGCCAGGGCGCTGCTCGAGGCCCTGCCCGGAGCCAGCATGATTGGAGAGCTGGCTGCCGGGCCGGCTGGTTCACTCGGTTGGCGCGACGGCCGCCCCTGGCCGGAATCCGACGGCTTGATCGCCGGATTCCGCCACTTCAGTTGAATCAGAGCCGCATCACTTCCAGTTCTGAGCCACGATCTCGGCCAGATCGACGACGCGCTGGCTGTAGCCCCACTCGTTGTCGTACCAGGAAATCACCTTCACCATGTTTCCTCCCATCACCAGGGTGAGTTCAGAGTCAACAATGGTGGATTCATCGGTACCGGCATGGTCTGAGGAGACCAGGGGCAGATCGCAGTACTTGA
>JAYKHC010000093.1:0-27946 GCA_035285465.1 Cyanobacteriota bacterium | reverse complement strand
CGCGTGCCCGCCCGTGAGGCCGGCATGACCCCCTACGAGTTCCTGCTCAGCGAATCGCAGGAGCGGATGCTGTTCGTGGTGAAGCCCGGCCGCGAGCAGGCCCTGATGCAGAGCTTCAGCCGCTGGGGCCTGCAGGCCGCCGTGGTGGGCCGCGTGCTGGAGGACAACATCGTGCGCGTGCTCCAGAACGGTGAGGTTGCGGCCGAGGTGCCCGCCAGCGCTCTGGCCGACGACACGCCGATCAACCACCACACCCTGATCAGCGAACCCCCGGCGGAGATCCAGGCCCACTGGCGCTGGAGTGAGGCCGAACTGCCCGCCGCCGGCCCCCATGGCATCACCCCGGCGGGTGGCCCCGCCCTCAGCTGGAACGAGGCTCTGCTGCAGCTGCTCGACGACCCCACAATCGCCTCCAAGCGCTGGGTGTATCGCCAGTACGACCACCAGGTGCAGGCCAATACGGTGGTTCCCCCCGGCGGTGCGGATGCGGCCGTGGTGCGGCTGCGGCCCCAGCAGGGTGAAGGCTCGCTCAGCGCTGCGACCCGTGGTGTCGCCGCCGTGGTGGATTGCCCCAACCGCTGGGTGGCCCTCGATCCTGAACGCGGCGGCATGGCAGCGGTGGCCGAGGCCGCCCGCAACCTCAGCTGCGTGGGCGCCGAGCCCCTGGCCGTCACCGACAACCTCAACTTCCCCTCACCGGAAACCCCCACCGGCTACTGGCAGCTGGCGATGGCCTGCCGTGGCCTCTCGGCCGCCTGCTCAGCGCTCGACACGCCCGTCACCGGCGGCAACGTGTCGCTCTACAACGAGACCCGCCTGCCGGATGGCTCCATGCAGCCGATCCACCCCACGCCGGTGGTGGGCATGGTGGGTCTGGTGCATGACCTGGCCCAGGTGCGCGGCCAGGCCTGGCGCATGGCCGGCGATTCGATCTGGCTGCTGGGGGTGCCGCTGGAGGCGGGGGAGGCTCCCGCCGATCCGCGCCTCGGCCTGGCCGGCAGCAGCTATCTGGAGCGGATTCACGGAGCCGTCACGGGGCGCCCGCCCGAGATCGATCTGGAGCTGGAGCGCGGAGTTCAGGGCTTCCTGCGCCAGGCGATCGCCCAGGGACTGGTGGCCTCCGCCCATGACCTCAGCGATGGCGGTCTGGCGGTGGCTGCCGCTGAGTGCTGCATCGGCTCAGGTCTGGGGGCCAGGCTCCAGCTCCCGGTGAGTCGTGTCCGTCTTGATCGGCTCCTTTTTGCCGAAGGGGCGGGCCGCATCCTGGTGAGTGTTCCGTTGGACCGGGTCGGTGCCTGGCAGCAGGCTCTGGTTCAGGCTGCCGACAGCGGCGGGATGATCGTTCCTGCTGGGGAGCTGGGTGTGGTGCTGGAGGATCGGGGCCTGGAGATCTGCCAGGGAGAAACGCCGCTGTTGAAGCTGCCGGTGACACGCTTGGTGGAAACCTTTGAGCGGGCGATCCCCCGCCGACTGGGGCCCGACCTGCCGCCCTGTGTTTAGCCATCCGGGGCCTGGTGCAGAATGCAGCTTCCGCAACGGCTGGGAGATTCCGGTGGTGCACGTCCAGCCGGACTCCGCGAGCCCCGAGAACCCTGGGTTCTCCGATAAGCCCAAGGAGGCCTGTGGGGTTTATGCCGTCCTGGCTGCTGAGCAGCCGGTGGCCAATCTCACCTACTTCGGGCTGTATGCCCTGCAGCATCGAGGCCAGGAATCGGCTGGCATTGCCGTGTTTGATCGGGAAGGCCAGGTGCGGCTTCACAAGGACATGGGGCTGGTGAGCCAGGTGTTTGATCAACCGGTGCTGGAGCGCATGCCCGGTCACCTGGCGATCGGCCATAACCGTTACTCCACCACAGGCAGCAGCAGGGTCTGCAACGCTCAGCCGGTTCTGCTCAACACCCGCCTCGGTCCCCTGGCGCTGGCTCATAACGGCAACCTGGTGAATGCTGCCGAGCTGCGTGAGGCGATTGCCGCCGCCGCTCCCGACACGGAATTCACATCCAGCACCGATTCCGAGTTGATTGCCTTCGCCATTCAGAAGGCTGTGGATGAGGGGGCTGGCTGGGATGAGGCGATTCGCCAGGCCGCCACGCGCAGCCGCGGTGCTTTCAGCCTGGTGATCGGCACTCCGGAGGGCCTGTTTGCGCTTCGGGATGGCCATGGCATCCGTCCGCTGGTGTTCGGACATCTGGCCGAACCTGCTGCTGCCCAGTGGGTGGTGAGCAGTGAAACCTGTGGTCTCGACATCATTGGAGCGAGTTTTGTTTCCGATGTTCTTCCCGGTGAGATCATCCATTTCAGAGTTGGAGATCCCGAGCCTCATCGCAGCCGTTGGTGTGAAGAACCCATTAAGCTCTGCGTGTTCGAGATGATCTATTTCTCCCGACCTGATAGTCGCTTTTTTGGAGAATCTCTTTACAGCTACAGGGTTCGCATTGGTGAGGTTCTGGCTCGCGAAACGCCGGTGGACGCTGACATTGTGATCGGCGTTCCGGATTCCGGTATCCCAGCGGCCATCGGTTATTCGCAGCACAGTGGCATTCCTTTCGGCGATGGCCTGATCAAGAACCGTTATGTAGGTCGCACCTTCATCCAGCCCACCCAGGCGATGCGCGAGGCGGGCATCCGGGTGAAGCTCAATCCACTCCCCGATGTTCTGGCCGGCAAACGGGTGGTGGTCATTGACGACTCGATCGTGCGTGGCACCACCAGTCGCAAACTGGTGGCTGCGATCCGCGAGGCCGGAGCCCTTGAAGTTCACATGCGGATCAGCTCACCGCCGGTGACACATCCATGCTTCTACGGCATTGATACCGACACCCAGGATCAATTGATCGCCGCTCGCCTCACCCTTGATCAGATTGCCGCCCACCTGGGCGTGGATTCACTGGCCTATCTGAGCAAGGAGGGGATGGTGGAAGCAGCCCAGGCCAATGCTGCTCACTTCTGTACAGCCTGCTTTGACGGTGCCTATCCGATCGAGATGGATGCCCAGCTCAAGGCCAGCAAGCTCACCCTTGAGCCGGCCCCGCTGGCGGTTGCCCGTTGATCAGCTGACCAGAGGCACCAGGGCACGGATCTGTTCCCCGGGGCCGAGACTGATCAGCGTCCCGGCTTCGTCATCCCCGTCGTGGTCCCACTGGGAGAGATCCAGACGCAGGCTGCGGCTCTTGCTGAGCAGAACAGCCACAAGGCCCGGCGAACCTCCGCAGAGCGCCACCAGCTGGTTGCTCGGTTGTGAGAAGCGAAGGCCAATCTGGCCAAGATCCCCACGCTGACAGCAGCGGAGATTCTGCATCGGGATTCGTCTGATCTGGCCGGTGTTGCTGGCCAGCAACACCGATCCCTGCTCGGTGGGTCCACAGGCAGCCCCGACCACGGATTCCCCAGGCAGCAGTCGCATCAGGATCGGGCCCTGGGCATGGCGGCCCATCAGGGGCAGGTTGGCCTCGTTCACCTTCAGGCGCAGCAGGCGCCCAGCAGAGCTTGCGACCACCAGATCATCTCCTTCGTGACAGAGCACCACCCGGCAGAGGTTCACCCCGTCCTTGAGCTTCAGCACCGAGGCGGCACGGCCTGAGAGTTCCAGAAACTCCTCCAGGGCCAGTCGTTTGAAGCGACCATCGCTGCTCAGCAGACCCAGACTCAGCCCCGGTCTGGAGCTGCCATCCGGCAGGACCAACAGCTCCACGACGGATTCACCTTCGAGGCTGTCCGGCAGAAAGCGCTCCAGAGTTCCTGGTTGCTGGCCTGCAAATTCCCAGCGCAGCAGGGCCACGCGGCCATCAGCGGTGAAGGCCAGCACCTGGGGTTGGCCGCTCACCGGCAGCATGACGCGGGCCGGCGCTGGGTGCTCGCCCGGTTCCGCGGCCTCATCGAGATGGAGCCGCCCAAGGGTCTGGGGAGCCATGATCCGCACGGCTCCATCGCTCTGGATCAACAGACGGCCCTCGCTTGGAAGGGCTCTGAAGGCCTGTTGTCGCAGCAGCTCGGCATTGGGTCGCACCGCCGCGGCCCGTTGGGCTGCCAGTTCATCTCCCCCCTCCACGAGTCGGGTTCGGCGTGGGGTGGCGTAGCGCTTGCGGAGCATCCGCAGCTCTTTGATCAGCGCTTCGAGCAGCGATTCGCGGTTGTCAAGCAGCTCCCGCAGCCGGAGGCGTTCAGCCTTGAGGTCCTCTGATTCCTTGTGGAGACCTTCCTGCTCCAGCCCGGTGAGCCGGCGGAGCGGCATGGCCAGAACGGCATCGGCCTGTCGTTCGCTCAGGTCGAGATGGACCTGCAGGCTGGCCCTGGCCGCGGCAGCATCGCGGGCTTCCTGGATCATCTCGATCACCCGGCGCAGATCGGCGAGGGCTTTGATCAGGCCCTCCACCACTTCGAGTCTGTCCTCGCATTTACGGAGCGCGTGGCGGGTGCGGCGGATCAGGGTGAGCTCGCGGTATTCGAGAAATTCCTGAAGCAGCCGGCGCAGGCTCAATTGCACCGGCTGGCCGTTCACGAGGGCCAGAAGAATGGCGCCGAAGTTGCTCTGCAGGGCGGTGCGCCGCTGCAGATCGACCAGCACCTGCTCAGGGTTGGCATCCCGACGCAGCTCCACCACAACGCGCATCCCATCGCGGTCGCTTTCGTCGCGGATGTCGGCGATGCCGCCGATCTTGCCGTCGTTCACCTGCTCCGCCAGCTTTTCAATCCAGCCGGCCTTGCTCAGCTGATAAGGCAGCTCGGTGATCACCACCGCGCCGCGGCGGTGGCGCCCCTTGCCGGGCTGCACCTCCTCCAGATGGGCCACTCCACGCATCGGAATGCTGCCGCGGCCACTGAGGTAAGTGTCCCGAACGCCACTGCCGATCAGCACCTCTCCGCCGGTGGGAAAGTCCGGTCCTGGCACAAGCTCCAGCAGCTTCTCGTCACTGAGATCGGGTCGCTGCACCAGGGCGATCAGAGCGTCCACCACCTCCCCCAGATTGTGGGGAGGGATGCTGGTGGCCATTCCAACAGCGATGCCGCTGCAACCGTTCAGCAGCAGAAAAGGCAGCTGGGCCGGCAGCACGGTGGGTTCCTGCTGGGAACCGTCGAAGTTCGCCGCGAAGTCGACGGTGTCAGCACCGATTTCATCCAGCAGCGCTTCATGGGCGATCGGTGCCAGACGGGTCTCGGTGTAGCGCATGGCCGCAGGCGGATCATCGTCCACCGAACCGAAGTTGCCGTGACCGTCGAGCAGCGGATGGCGGCTGGCGAAGGTCTGCACCAGACGTACCAGGGCGTCATAGACCGCCTGATCGCCATGGGGGTGGTATTTGCCGAGCACGTCGCCCACCACCCGGGCGCACTTCCGATACGGCCGATCGGGTGTGAGCCCCAGTTCGTGCATCGCAAAGAGGATGCGCCGCTGCACGGGTTTGAGCCCGTCCCGGACATCAGGGAGGGCACGTCCCACGATCACGCTCATCGCGTATTCGAGGTATGAGCGCTGCATCTCCTGATGGAGGGCGATCGGCTGAATTCGCCGGTCTTCGGGATGCTCCTCGGCCATCCGTTGCTGTGGTCTGAGGGCCAAAAGTGGGGATCAGCCTACCGATGGCCTTTCAGGTCACCCCGGGGGAAGGTTCATTCCAGGGTGCCGGATTCGTCGGGATTGGCATTGGCATTGGCCCGCTCCACGCTGGTTCTGAGGGCGGGATCAGCCAGCAGAACGCGGGCTGCGCTCCGCAGCCGAGGTCCCCAGAGCTGATCCTCCTGGTAGCTGTCGAGCACGTAATTGGGGTCAGCCGCCAGAGCCTGGCTGGCCATTTCCACGGCTTCGGCACGGGCCTCCGGACCCCGGGCCGTGCTGTAGAGGCCACTTGCCAGGGCCAGGGTGGGTTCAGCGGCCCCGGGCTTGATCCGGAGAACCCGGCGCCAGCGAATCAGGGCCTCCTCCCGCTGTCCCCGTTCGAAAAGAACCAGTCCCTGGTTGTTGATCGCTTCCCAGAAATCCCGTCGCAGTTCGGCGGCTCGTTCAAAGGCCGACAGGGCAGCACCCTGGTTCCCCAGCTGGATGTACGCATTGCCCAGATCGAAGTAGGCGCCGCTGTTGTTGCTTTCCAATCGCAGTCCCTGTTTCAGAAGACCCACCGCATCGATGGGCCGACCATCGCGGAGTGCCAGTGAGCCCTCGGCAAACCAGATTCCTGGATTTTTCGGGTCCAGAGCCTTGGCACGGGCCAGGGATAGGGCGGCTTTGCTGCTTTGCCGGCTGCGAAGCTGACCCTCTGCGAGCAGCACCCAGCCGCGGGGATCGTTGGGCATCAGCTGCACCGTGAGAGCCGCCAGCCGTGAGGCCTCCTCCGCCTGTCCCATCCGCAGCAGCCGCGCGGCCACCTGGGCGATCCCGAGCCCAGCCCCCTCCAGTTCCCCCGGACGGGGGGTGAACACGTAAGGCACCATGGCCTGAACCGGGTTGACCGGGGCCAGACCCAGGCTCAGAGCCATCGGGGCAGCCAGAAGGAACCGCAGCCGGCGCGCTGCCATGGTGAATCGTCAGATCGTTCGAGCCTAAGGACCACCGGCCTGGGCAGCTCTGAGATTGCGTCGCCACATCCAGGGTTTGATCCGGCGCAGAGCCGAGGCCCGCAGCCGTTCATCCCAGATCTCGTCACTCCAGCCCAGGGCCTGCTCAGCTGTGAGGTTGAGCAGCCAGGGCCGGGGCTGGAGATCAGCTTCGTCGCTGCTCCTGATCGGTTGTTGATTCCAGGGGCAGGCTTCCTGACAGGCATCGCATCCGGCCACCCAGGGCCCCATTCTCGAAACGATCGCTTCGGGAAGTTCCGGATCGCGGTTCTCGATCGTGTGAAAGGCCAGGCAGCGGCGGCTGTCCACCACGAAGGGTTCGCTGATGGCCTCGGTGGGACAGGCCGGCAGGCAGCGACTGCAGCTTCCGCACAGAGGCTCGGCCGGGGCGTCCGCCTCCAGTTCGAGGGTGGTGAGCAGATGACCGAGCAGCAGCCAGGACCCTTTGCTGCGGTGGATCAGGTTGCCGTGCTTGCCGATCCAGCCCAGGCCGGCCTCCTCCGCCCAGGCTTTGTCCATCAGCGGGGCCGTGTCGACGCAGGCTCGCCAGCGGACTCCTGGAACTTCCCCTTCCAGCCAGCGGCCCAGCTGGCGCAGGCGACCCTCGATCAGTCGGTGGTAATCGCGCCCCCAGCCATATCGCGCCACGGCCAGTGAGGTGGGACTGCGCTGCAGGTTCACGAAATACGACAGGCCTACCGCCAGAAGGCTGCGGACCCCAGGCAACAGGCTTTCCACCTGTCGGCGCCGTGGATCGGCCATCCAGGTCATCGAAGCCTGGTGACCGGCGGAGAGCCAGCGCTCCAGGGCTCTGTTGCGAAGGGCAAGTCGCTCGCTGCCCGGGATGGCGGCGATCCCGACAGGATCGAAACCGAGGTCGGCTGCCCGTTGCTTGAGCGCGTCAGCCGTGATGGTCGGCGCAACCATGCCCCGTACAGTTGCCTCCATCTGCGTATTGTGCTTTGGGAACGGCATCGCCGGCTCGACTCGGGTTTCTGCTCCGCTGGCTCGGGCTCACCCTGGTGCTGCTGCTCGTTCTTCAGCTGCTTGTGATCAGCCCCTCGACCTGGGGGGAGCCGAGCTATCGCCTCCAGCTCATCGAGCGCCTGGTGAGTCAGTCGCCGATGGCCCTGGTCGGCCTGTTGCTGATGCTGTTCGGAGTTCGTCTGGACCAGGCCGGTGGGTTGCGTCAGCCTCTGGGGTGGTTGGCTGGCATTCTCGCCATCCTGCTGGCCGTCGCCAACATCGCCGCAGTGCCGGTTCTGATCATCGGAGATCAGACACTCACCTCACAAGCTGATCAACAGCTGGAAGCCACCAGCGGTCAGCTCGCCATGGCCCGCTCGCAGCTCAGCAATCCGGACGCGCTCGATCAGTTCGTGAGTCAGGCGGAACAGGCCGGCCAACTGCCGCAGGAAGCCAGTGCAGACGACAAGCGCAAGCTTGTCAGGCAGATGCTCGAGCGGCAGCTTCAACAGGCTGAAGGTCAGCTCAAGCAGCAACGACAGGCCCGTGATCTCAGCGTCAATCAGCGCAGGATCGGAGGTGTTGGAGCCGCCGTGCTGCTGGCCATAGGCTTCACACTGACAGCCCTTTCGGCATTGGTGTTGTTGCCTGGCTAGGTTCAGCAACGAAAGGCTGTCGGCCGATATTCAGGGACTCCCTTGGTTCAATCCAGCCCCAGACAGGATCAGCCACTCGGCGATCGCCTCCAGCAGGACCTCAAGAACGATCTGATCGCCGGTCTGCTGGTGGTGATTCCTCTGGCTACCACCATCTGGCTGGCCACGACGGTCAGCCGCTTCGTGCTGGCCTTTCTCACCACCATTCCCAAGCAGTTCAATCCTTTCAACACCCTCAATCCGGTGCTGCAGGAATTGATCAATCTGGGTGTTGGGCTGTTGGTCCCCTTGCTCGGGATCCTGCTGATCGGTCTGATGGCCCGCAACATCGTCGGCCGTTGGTTGCTCGAGTTCGGGGAGGGAACCCTGCTTCGCATTCCTCTGGCAGGATCGGTGTACAAGACTCTCAAGCAGCTGCTTGAGACCTTTCTTCAGGGGAGCACAAGCCGCTTTCGCCGCGTTGTGCTGATTG
Source organism: Cyanobacteriota bacterium (assembly GCA_035285465.1). Taxonomy (GTDB): domain Bacteria; phylum Cyanobacteriota; class Cyanobacteriia; order PCC-6307; family Cyanobiaceae; genus UBA5018. The sequence goes on along the minus strand of JAYKHC010000093.1, from coordinate 19,303 downwards.
AATATCCCAGAGACGGGATTTATGCGCTTGGTTTTGTCACCGGTCGGCTGTCCAGTTCTCTGGCTGCTGATTTTGAAGAAGCCATGCTGAGTGTGTTCATCCCAACGGCTCCCAATCCCACCACGGGATGGTATGCCGTGGTTCCCGAGCATTCCGTTCGTGACATCAATCTTTCCGTGGAAGACGCTTTTCGCACCATCATTTCTGCCGGCATCGTGAGCCCGGACGACAAGGCCGCCCCCTCCAACCGCAGCTTCTCAAGCCTGCTGGCTCAGCTGCGCGCTCCGCAGCTGTCCTGATGCAGAGCCGCAGTGTTTCCCGTGAGTTGGCCCTGTTGATGCTGGGCCAGCTGAGCGACCGTGGGGATGCTCCTCCTTCTGATGAGGTCTCCCTGGAGGTCCTGTTACTTCAGGCCATCACCAGTCTGGGCCAGCATGTGCGTGAGGCCCTGGACGGTTCGGCTGCGGATCTTCAGAAGGCTCAGCAGGAATTGCTGGACAGTGAGCTTCAACAGGAGGGAGTCGACCGGCTGCCGAGGGTGCGCCAGCACCTTCAGGACGGACTGGCGGCGGCTGAGCTGGCGCTCAACCGACTTTCGGCCGGTCTTGAACTGCCCCAGACTCTGCTGCTGGCGGGTCAGGAGGTGGTGCGCCGCGAGGCGATTGAACGGGCCCGCGCCGTGCTGCACGAACGCGAACGGATCGATCAGGGAATTGACGCCGTCATGGAGGGATGGCGTCTGCATCGACTACCCCGGATCGATCGCGACATTCTGCGTCTGGCAGCCGTGGAGCTCAGCAGGTTCGGAACCCCATCCGCAGTGGTCTGCAATGAAGCTGTTGAGCTGGCTAATCGCTACAGCGATGAACAGGGTCGTCGCATGATCAATGGTGTTCTGCGCCGTTACACGACTGTGGGAGCAAGGGGCTGATGGTTTTCGATTGGTTCAGCCGTCAATCGGCCTCTGCGGAGCCCTCCCCGGAGAACCCCGAAAGCTCTGAAGCGCAGGAGGTCGCATCCTCAGAGGCGGACCCCGCCCCCACGCCGGCGGGTTCGGGCTCGGTCGATCAGGAAGCTCTTGACTGGGCTCGTCAGGCCTATGCCCGTCTCAAGGCCCAGCAGCAGGCGGCATCCTCGGCGCCGGCGCGTTCGGCACTGGCGAGCGACCCCACTCCTGAGCCTGTTGCTGAGCCCGTTCCTGAGGCCAACGAAACAGTTGCTGCTCCGGGCAGTTCCCCGGGCATTTCACTGCTTGAGCAGGCTGCCGCTCAGCGGGCTGAGCGGCAGCAGGCGATCGCGGCGCCGGCTGAACCCTCTGCCGCTGAACCCTCTGCCATGGAGCCGGCGGACGAAGCGGCCGAACCGCAGTTGGGTGAATTTGATGACAGCTTCACCTGGTCTGCTGAGGTGCTGGCGGCTCAGGGCCGGCGAGCCGATCAGATCTCGATCGAAGAGATCGACTGGCTCGGTCGATTGCGGCAGGGTCTTGAGAAAACCCGTCGAGGCTTTGTCACCCAGCTGCTGGAGACACTGGGTGATGACCCTCTGACTCCGGAGGTGCTCGATGATCTGGAGACAACCCTGCTTCGCTCGGATGTGGGGGTGGAAGCCACCGACCAGGTGCTGGGTGCTCTGAGGCAGCGTCTCAATGAGGAAGTGGTGGATCCCTCGGAAGGCCTCCGCTTTCTCAAGGATCAGCTGCGCAGGCTGCTTGATCAGCCTGTTGCCGGCAGCGGCCGGTCCCTGCTGGTTCCCGAACGCGGGCGCCTCAATGTCTGGCTGCTGGTGGGGGTCAACGGTGTCGGCAAGACCACAACCCTTGGAAAGCTGGCCAATCTGGCGGTGCGGAGCGGTTACAGCTGTCTGATCGCGGCGGCGGACACCTTCCGGGCAGCAGCTGTTCGTCAGGTTGAAGTCTGGGGAGAACGCAGCGGTGTCCCCGTGATCGCCAATCCCACGGCCAATGCCGACCCAGCGGCGGTCGTGTTCGATGCGATCGGCGCAGCCATGTCGAAGGGAACCGAGCTCGTGTTGGTGGATACCGCTGGTCGTCTGCAGACCAAGCACAACCTGATGGAGGAACTCACCAAGGTGAGAAGGATCGTCGACAAACTGGCCCCCCAGGCCGCCGTTGAGTCGTTGCTGGTTCTGGATGCCAGCCAGGGCCAGAATGGACTTCGTCAGGCGATGGCTTTTGCCAGAGCCGCTGCTCTCACGGGGGTGGTGCTCACCAAGCTTGATGGCAGCGCCCGTGGCGGCGTTGCACTGGCCGTGGCTTCGGAAGCCGGGCTGCCCATCCGGTTCATCGGGGCCGGGGAGGGGATCAGGGATCTGAGGCCCTTCAACAGCTTTGAGTTCGTGGAAGCTCTGCTTGCCCGTTGAGGGCCTGCTACCTTTCGCGCAATCAGATGGTTTCCGTGAGTGGAAAGCCCCTGCTGACGGCTTCCCAGTCACTGGGGCAGCTTCTGGAAAGCCTCAACCGAGAGCAGCGACGCAACCAGGAACTGCTGGCTTCATTGGCCTTCGCGCTGCGTAGTTTCACCAACCCAGGCCGCTTCCTGGAATTGATTCCACTGATCACCCGCCGTCTGGTGGAAGCTGAAGGGGCTCTGCTGGTGAGCTTTCACCCTGACGGTCGCCTCTGGCGTGAGCAGATTCACCTTCAGGTGGGGGATCGGGCTCCGGAACTGATGCGCCAGCTGGTGACGCTCTCCGACGATGAACTGGCAGCCCTCGGTGGTTCTGCCGCCGTGGCTGAGCGGCTCGACCAGCTTGTGGCCCGGCTGATGAGCGGTCTGCAGATGTTCGGAACCTCCGTGGTCTGCCGCGGCCGGGAGCGGGGTCGGCTCTACGTGTTCAACCGGGGCGAACGCTCCTGTTGGAGTGATGTTCACCGCCGTCATGTTCAGCTGGTGGCTGATCTGTCCGGAGTGGCGCTCGAGAACGACACGCTGGTTCAGTTGATCCGCGGTCATGAGCGTCTGGATCGCGAACTCAGCATCGGTGCCGAGATTCAGGCTCAGCTGTTGCCCGACCGCTGTCCGGTGATCGAGGGAGTGGATCTGGCGGCCTGCTGCCGGCCGGCATCCCAGGTGGGTGGGGATTATTACGATTTCATCCCGACCCGGCCACAGCTGCAGGGCCGTCGCCGACAGCAGGGCCGCTGGGCCCTGGTGATCGGAGATGTGATGGGAAAGGGTGTTCCGGCCAGCCTGTTGATGACCTTGCTGAGGGGCATGCTCCGGGCCGGGGTTCTGGGAGGTCACGCCCCGGATCGCATTCTTCGTGATCTGAACCGGATGGCATTGCAGGACCTGGCGAAGTCCCACCGATTTGTCACGCTGTTCTATTCCGATTACGACCCCCGCAGTCGTCTGCTCCGTTACGCCAACGCTGCTCACAATCCCCCCCTGCTCTGGCGACGCAGAGCCGGACGGGTGGAACGGCTCGATGCCCCTGGCATGGTGATCGGTCTTCAGAGCGAGGCGGATTACAGGGCTGCGAAGGCGGTGCTTGAGCCCGGTGATGTTCTGCTCTGCTACACCGATGGGGTCACCGATGCGCTCGGCTTCAGCGGAGAGCGTTTTGATGAAGCCCGATTGACCCGGGCCCTGGGAGCTGTCTGCCGTTCAGCTGACACGGCTCAGGACATCCTCGAGCAGTTGTTTGTTCGTCTCGATCGGTTTGTGGGATCTGACCGCCGCCTGGAGGATGATGCCTCCCTGGTGGTGCTCAAGGTTCGTGAACACCTCATGCTTCCCACCCTGCCGGGGGAGCGGCCGGTCTCCCTGCCAGAGTGAGCGGTGTCCAGGAGCCGGGATTGATGGCGGTCGAAGCGAGTGCCACCACCTGGAGTCGTCGCTTTGAGCAGGGCCTTCATCCCTCCATCGAGCGCTTCAATGCCTCGATCGGGTTCGACCTTGAGCTGCTGAGGGAAGACCTTGACGGTTCCCTGGCCCATGCCCGGATGCTCGGCCGCTGCGGGGTGATCAGCGAGGCGGAGGCCGAGCGGATCATCCAGGGGCTCAACCAGATTCGTGATGAGGCCCGGGCCGGAACCTTCAACCCCGTGCTCGCTGATGAGGATGTGCATTTCGCTGTGGAGCGTCGGCTCACCGAGTTGCTGGGGCCCCTTGGCAAGAAGCTTCACACCGGCCGCTCCCGCAATGATCAGGTGGGCACCGACCTGCGGTTGTGGCTGCGTCGGCGTATCGATGCCATCGATGCGGCTCTGGTGCGCTTTGAACGGGCTCTGCTCAGTCAGGCAGAGCGCCACCGCGAGGTTCTGATTCCCGGTTACACCCACCTGCAACGTGCCCAGCCGCTCTGTCTGGCTCACCATCTGCTGGCCTATGTGCAGATGGCCGAGCGGGATCGCAGCCGTTTGCAGGATGTGCGCCGCCGCGTGAACATCTGCCCTCTGGGAGCGGCGGCGCTGGCCGGGACACCGGTTCCGATCGACCGCCAGCAGACCGCTGCGGAGCTGGGCTTCGAGGCGATCTACGCCAACAGCCTCGATGCAGTCAGCGATCGTGATTTCGCGGTGGAGTTCCTGGCTGGAGCGTCCCTGATCCAGGTTCATCTCAGTCGCCTCAGCGAGGAGGTCATTCTCTGGGCCAGCGAGGAGTTCGCCTTCGTGACCCTGAGTGATCGCTGTGCCACCGGCAGCAGCCTGATGCCTCAGAAGAAGAATCCGGATGTTCCCGAGCTGGTGCGGGGCAAGAGCGGTCGGATGTTCGGCCACCTCATGGCGATGCTCACGGTGATCAAGGGCTTACCCCTGGCTTACAACAAGGATTTTCAGGAAGACAAAGAGGCGTTGTTCGATGCCGTCCGCACCGTTCTGGACAGCCTGGAAGCGATGGCGATCCTGTTTGAGGAGGGTCTGGAGTTCAGGCCAGAGCGACTCGAGGCGGCTGTGGGTTCCGATTTCTCCAATGCCACCGATGTGGCGGACTACCTCGTGGCCCGGGGGGTGCCCTTCCGTGAGGCTTATCAACTGGTCGGCGGACTGGTGCGAACCTGTCTGGCTGAGGGAATCCTGCTGCGGGAGCTCCCCCTGGAGCGCTGGCAGTCGGTGCATCCCGGTTTTTCCGCTGACATCCTCCAGACGATCGAACCCCGCCGGGTGGTGGCGGCGCGCCGTAGCTCCGGGGGAACAGGTTTCGATCAGGTGTGGGGTCAACTGCAGCAGATGAGGATGCATCTGGGCAGCGGTGACAGCGGGCCCTAGGCTTGACGGGTCAGTGGCCCTGGGGCCCGCATCGATCGGCCTCGAGGCCGGCCTGGTTCGTGAGCATTTTTGTCGGGAATCTGCCCTTTCGGGCTGAACAGGAAGACGTTGCCGAGTTGTTTGCTCCCTTCGGCGAGGTGGCGAACTGCTCCCTTCCGCTGGAGCGGGACACCGGTCGCAAGCGTGGCTTCGCTTTTGTGGAGATGGCTGATCCAGAGATGGAATCCCGGGCCATTGACGGTCTTCAGGGTGTGGAGCTGATGGGTCGACCCCTGCGCATCAACCGGGCCGAGCCTCGCGGCAGCGCCCCTCGTCGAGGTGGCGGGTACAGCCGCGGCGGAGACGGCTACGGCGGTTCGGGTGGAGGGGGTGGATACAGCCGCGGTGGAGATGGCTATGGCAGCAGCTACGGGCAGGGTGGTGGAGATCGTCGCTCGGGAGCCCGGGGCTGGGAGGATCGCAGCTACGGAGGGGGTGATGCTTTCGAGGCCGGTCGCACCCGGCGTCGCCGAAGTGGAGGTGAAGAGGTGCCTGGGGCTGAGGGCTGAGGCAGGGCTGAGTCTTCAGAGCCCACGCTCCTCCAGCCTTCGGGCCGCGGCCTCCAGCACTTCGGGTCCGGCGTGCCGGGCGCTCGCTTCCCGCGTCAGGGCCGCACGCCAGTGCCGTGCACCGCTCACACCCTCCACGACATGCACCAGATGGCGGGCGATCGGCCAGAGCCGGTCGCCTCGGGATCTCCAGCGTTCGGCATGGGGGATCAGTCCTCTGACCACCGCTGAGGCCGTCGCCGCAGGCCGGCTGCCGTCGCCATGGATCGAGGCATCCACGCCTGCCCAGCGCAGCGGGTGTTCGTAGGCCGCTCGTCCCACCATCACCCCATCCACTCGGATCAGCTGCTGCTGGCAGGATTCCAGGGTCTGCAGGCCCCCGTTCAGTTCGATCCGCAGCGCTGGTCTGTCGAGCTTGAGTTGCTCCACAAATTCGTAGCGGAGCGGCGGGATCGTGCGGTTCTGGCGGGGATCCAGCCCATGGAGCCAGGCTTTGCGGGCATGCACGGCAAATCGACGACAGCCGGCAGCTGACACGATGTCGACGAAGTTGAGCAGCTCGCGATAGGAATCCTGGGCGTCGATTCCGATGCGATGTTTCACCGTCACGGGCAGAGGGCCTGCTCTGGCCATGGCTTCAACGCAGCGGGCCACCAAGGCTGGATGGGCCATCAGGCAGGCCCCGAACCGGCCTTTCTGCACTTTCTCGCTGGGGCAGCCGACATTGAGGTTGATCTCGTCGTAGCCCCAGTCCGCTGCCAGCTGGGCTGCTTCCGCCAGCAACACCGGATCATCGCCGCCCACCTGGAGGGCAAGGGGGCGTTCCTGGGGATCGAAGCCGATCAGCCTTTCCAGTCCGCTGCTGCCGGGGGTCACCGCACCAGGTCTGCGCCGCGCATGGTGAAGAGCCTGGGCGACCACCATTTCGGTGTAAAGCAGGCTGTGCAGGCTGATCTGGCGGAACAGCAGCCGAAAATGGCGGTCGGTGCGATCCAGCATCGGCGCCACACTGAAGCGGTAGGGCTTTCCCGTCGGTTGGATCAGGGCATTCATGGCTTCATCATCCGCCTCTCCTTTGCCTGCATCAGCAGCGGTGCTGGTTGTGGGCGGTGGTCCGGCGGGCTTCATGGCAGCCATCGCGGCGGCGGAAGCGGGTGTGGCCGATGTTCACATCCTGGAGGCCACCGCGTCGCCCCTTCATAAGGTGCTGATCAGCGGCGGCGGTCGCTGCAATGTGACCCACGCCTGCTGGGACCCACGGGCCCTGTCCGCCCATTACCCGAGAGGAAGCCTTGCCCTGCGGGGACCGTTCTCGCGCTTCGCGTCCGGGGACGCGGTGGCCTGGTTTGAGTCTCATGGGCTCAGGCTTGTGGAGGAGAGCGATGGCCGGATGTTTCCTTCCAGCCACCGTTCGACGGCTGTGATCGCGGCTTTGCGCGCGGCGGCGAGCCGGGCTGGGGTGAAGCTGCACGTCGGCGTGGCCGTCCGGGATGCCGTGGTTCAGCCTCAGGGAGGGTTCAAGCTTGTTCTGAAGCGGACCGGGGCATCTGGTCCTGCGGCGATCAGCTGCCGTCGACTGGTGCTCGCCACCGGAGGTCACCCCAGCGGCCGTCGTGTCGCCGTTCAGCTTGGCCATGGTCTGATTTCTCCGGTTCCCTCTCTGTTCACCCTGTCGTTGTCGGATGACGCCCTTGCGAGCCTGGCCGGGATGGCCCTGGATCCTGTGCGGCTGGAGCTTCTGCTGCCTGCCGGTTCTTCGGGAGGTCGAGGCGAGTGCTTCCGGCAACGGGGACCGGTGCTGATCACCCACTGGGGGCTCAGCGGTCCTGCCATCCTGCGGCTGAGCGCCTTTGCGGCCCGTGCCCTGCACGAGGCGCACTACAGGGCTGAGCTGAGGGTGGCCTGGTGTGGTGATCGAAGCCGTGTCGAACTGGAGTCAGTCATGGCGGAGGCTCGGAAGTCTCAGGGTCGGCGACAGCTTGGGCAGGTCCGTCCCTGGCCCTCCCTGCCGAGGCGATTGTGGCGGTATCTGTTGGTGAAGGCCGCCCTTGATCCGGAGCAACGCTGGGCTGAGCTGAGCAGACAGGGTTCCAGCAGGTTGATCGAAGTGTTACACCGCAGCCGATACAGCGTCCGTGGACGCGGGCCGTTCGGGGAGGAGTTCGTGACCGCAGGAGGGGTGCCTCTCGACCAGGTCAGGATGGCCACGATGGAGAGCCTTCGCTGTAGAGGTCTTTATGTGGTGGGGGAATTGCTGGATGTTGATGGGATAACCGGTGGTTTCAATTTCCAGCATTGCTGGACCTCAGGCTGGCTGGCCGGGCAGGCGTTGATGCGAGCTAGTTGATCTGATCGAACACGGAGAACATCGGCAGATACATGGCCAGCAGGATCGACCCGACAATCCCTCCGACCACCACGATCAGGGCGGGCTCAAGCATGGCGGTGAGAGCTTTGACACTGGTTTCTACCTCATCCTCATAAAAATCGGCCACTTTTGAGAGCATGGCGTCCAGGCCACCGGTCTCTTCCCCAATCGCCAGCATGCTCACGGCCATATCCGGAAACACTTTCTTGCGGGCAATGGCATGACTCAGCGGGATTCCTTCGAGGACTTCCTGGCGGGAATTGATGATGGCATCAGCAATGATGGAATTTCCCGTGGTTTCCTGAACGATTTCAAGGGAGAGCAGGATGGGTACCCCAGCTCGGGATAGTGAACTGAAAGTTCGACAGAATTGGGCTGTTGCGGATTTGCGTAACAGATCGCCGAATAACGGCAGCTTCAGCAGCCAGCTGTCAACCTTACGGCGCCCTCGTCTGGTGGCATAGAACCGAGCAAAGATCCAGGAGGCCAGAATCAGGCCGGCAGTGAGTAAACCAGCGAAGGGTGAACGGAGCAGAGAGCTCAGGTTCAGCATCAATTTGGTGAATGCCGGTAATTCAGCTCCGAGATCTTCAAAGATTCCGGCAAAGGTAGGGATCAGGAAGATTGTCATGCCGAGAAATACAGTTATGGCAATCACGAGAACCGCCACTGGATATCCCATGGCACCCTTGATCTGATTTCGCAGCCTGGCGCTGTCTTCAAGTAATTTTGCAAGACGCTGGAGCGTTTCATCCAGAACGCCACCAGCCTCGCCAGCTTCCACCATCGCAATGCTGAGTCTGTCAAAGACACTCGGCCAGCGACGCATCGCGGAAGCCAGGCTGCTGCCCTGATTCACATCTGCTGTGATGGCATTGAGGGCACGTTTGAACAGCGGCATCCGCTGTTGGCTGCTCAACAGTGAAAGACTGCGCACAATCGGAACGCCGGCATTCACAAGCGCCGATAACTTGCTGGCAAACAGTGCTTTCTCCTTGATCCCAGGTCTGGCTTCCAGAAGGCCGGCCAGGCCGGCACGCTTTGGTTGGGCGGAAGCCTCGAGCGGCGGTGTTGTCGGACCTGGGCCCTGGGATTGGAGCAGTTCCACCTTCAGGGGTCTGATTCCCCGCCTCCGCAGATCACGCCGGGCTTCCTGTGCGCTGTTGGCTCTGATCTTCAGCTGACGTTGCTGTCCGCCGGTGTTGGTGAAGGTAGCGAGGAAGGAGGCCATGACTCAGCCAACACCCAGCAGCCGCTGCAGTTCCTCCGGTCTGCTGGTTTTGTTCATGGCGTCGTTCATGGTGATGGTGTCCTGTTGCAACAGGTTTGCCAGGGCTCTCTCCAGGGTCTGCATGCCGTATTGGCCGCCCGTCTGGATCTGTGAGTAAAGCTGGGCAGTTTTCCCCTCCCGAATCAGGTTGGCGATGGCTGGAGTGTTGATCAGGATCTCCTGGGCCATCACCCTTCCGAACTGGCCGGGCCTGGGATTGGTGCGTTGGATCAGCGTCTGGGAGAACACCGCCACCAGGCTGGTGCTCAGCTGTATGCGGATCTGGGTCTGTTGGCTGGAAGGAAAGACATCCACCATGCGGTCCACCGTTTGAGCGGCTGAACTGGTGTGGAGTGTGCCGAAGACAAGGTGACCCGTCTCGGCGGCGCTGATGGCGAGTTGGATGGTTTCCAGATCGCGCATTTCGCCCACCAGGATCACATCGGGATCCTCGCGAAGCGCGGCCCGCAGAGCGTTTGCGAAGCTGCGGGTGTCTTGATTCACCTCGCGCTGGTGAACAATGCTGCGTTGGCTGGTGTAAATGAATTCAACTGGATCTTCAATGGTCAGGATATGTTCGGAACGGGTTTTGTTGATGTGATCAAGCAAGGAGGCCAGAGTGGTGGTCTTGCCTGATCCGGTGGGGCCGGTCACCAGCACCAGGCCCCTGGGTTTGCGGCTCATCTCCTCGACAACCGCAGGCATTCCAAGGGTTGGGAGGCTTGGGATGGATTTGCCCAATGCCCTGAGGCAAGCGGCATAGCTACCCCGTTGGCGGTAGACATTCACCCGGAATCTGGAAACCTCCCTGAGGCCATAGGAGCAATCCAGTTCCCAGTTTTGCTCGAGTTCCTTGCGCTGTGAATTATTGAGGATCGAGAAGATCAATCGTGTGCAGGCTGTTTCCGTGAGGCTCTGCTCACGCATCGGCTGCAGCTGACCATTGAAGCGGCCGTGTGGAGGCAGGCCTGCAGAGAGGTGAAGATCACTGCCGCCTCGCTCAACTAGTTCAACCATCAGGTCTTCAATCTGGAGATCCATGCGATGGTGGTGCTTGTGTTGTTGTTAAGCAATAGGGGCATTCTAACCACTCGTCTTCCAGACCAGCGCCGCATCCGCTGCAGGTCAGGCTGCTGAGAGCGCGGGCTCGGCGTTCTGTTTCCAGGTTGGTGTCTGTGAGCAGTATGCGCTCAATCTCTTTGAGGGTTGTTTCACCCTGGCGCACCAGATCAAGGCCATATCCAAGCAGCGAGCGCAGACCATTTTCGATCGCCATCCGCCTGAGGGTGTCGGTCGTGGCACGGCGGGCCACGGCGGCGGAAAGCTGGTCATTCATCACCAGAATCTCAAAAACACCCACGCGGCCTCGATAGCCGTTCCCCCGGCAATGGGGGCAGGCTCCTGGTCCGCTCTTTGTCTGCCTGGCCTGGTAGAAGGTGATCTCTGCTTCCCGGCTTGCCAGCAGCCCGAATCGTGCCAGTTCCTCCTCTCCCGGCCGATAGGGAATCCGGCAGGAATCACAGAGTTTTCTGACCAGCCGCTGTGAGACCACACCCAGAAGAGAGGCGCTCACCAGGAAGGGCTCAACTCCCATTTCATCGAGCCTTGCAAAGGCGCTCACCGCGTCGTTGCAATGCAGCGTTGTGAGAACAAGGTGACCCGTGAGCGCTGCTTCGATAGCCGTTTTGGCTGTTTCAAGGTCACGTGTCTCTCCCACCAGCATCACATCAGGGTCCTGTCTCATGAAGGCGCGAAGTGCTGTATTGAAATCCAGTCCCTTTTCTCGATTCACCTGGGTCTGGTTGATGCCCCCGAGCGAATACTCAATCGGGTCCTCCACCGTGGAGATGTTGATGGCGGGATCGTTGCGCTCCGCCAGCAATCCGTAGAGCGTCGTGCTCTTCCCTGATCCGGTGGGGCCGGTCACCAGCACCATTCCATAGGGTCGGCTGCCGACGGCTCGAAGGATCTGTCGCGCGGCCGGATCTGTGACCAGGGAATCCAGCCCGAGCTGCGTGGAGCCGCTGTCCAGAAGTCGCAGCACCACTTTCTCTCCGTGGCGCGTCGGCAGCGTGCTGACGCGGAAATCCATCTGGCGGCCCCTGTAGTGCCGACGGATCCGACCATCCTGCGGCAGCCTTTTCTCTGCGATGTCCAGGTCGGCCATGATCTTCAGCCTGGAGATCAGGGCCGGTGCCATGGCACGGGGCAGCTGCTCGTCGAGCTTCTGAAGCAGACCATCCACCCGGAACCGCACTTCGAGGCCGTTTTCCTGAGGTTCGATGTGGATGTCGCTGGCCCCACTGCGCAGGGCTTCCACCAGCAGGCGATCCACAACACTCACCACCGGTGATGTGTGGGTCCCGGTGGGGGCTTCCAGGTCGTCGAGTTGAGCCGTCACCGGGCTCTCCGCTTCAGTCGGGAGGTTCAGGCCCTCCATCAGCGAGCGAAGCTGAGGTTCTTCGGCTGCGGGGGCCTGAGGCGTCAGCAGCAGGGCCTGGGACAGCTCTTCCGGGAGAGCCCGTTGCAGCCGGCAGCTGCCCACCTCTTCCTTGAGCGTCTCGAGCAGCTCCGCTCGCTCAGGCTGGCCCCAGTGGCTCGGCACGGCGATCAGCAAGCCTTCGCTGTCCCGGCTCAGGGGGAGCACCCCCAGGCGCTGCCAGCGTTCGGAACCGATTCCGCCGTCGTCCTCGCTCAGGGCCTCTGCCGCCCGGGTGAGCTCCTCCGGGGTCGCCACCCGCTCTCCGAGCAGGAGTTCCACCTCCAGCCGCCGCTGCATGGACGAGCTGGGAGGAGGGACCGGCCGAGCGATGGAGAGGGTCATGGTTGCCGCAGGTGCGGGCTTCCGCCGCTTGTGGGATGCGGGGCCCGAGTTCCAACATGTTTAGATCAGATTCAGAGTCCGTCACCCCCGTGGCGATCCCTCACATGAGCGTCGAGAGCAGTCAGGGTTTTGAACAGCAGCCCCAGGACGCCCCCGAACCGAGCCCTGCAGCCGCTTCGGCCGACGTCCAGGAGAGCGGGGAGTCCTCAGCGGTCGAGTCCGTTGTTGAGGAAGGTCAGGATCAGGTTGCCGCGGAGCGCTCAGCCGGACTCGAGGCCGAACTGGCTGCTCTTCAGTCGCGTTACGACAACCTCAACGGCCAGTACGTGCGTCTGGCGGCTGATTTCGACAACTTCCGCAAGCGTCAGGCCCGCGACAACGATGACCTGCGCCTGCAGATCGCCTGCAACACCCTCAGCGAGATTTTGCCGGTTGTTGACAATTTCGACCGTGCCCGCCAGCAGCTCAGCCCCCAGCATGAGGAAGCCCAGACCCTGCACCGCAGTTATCAGGGTCTCTACAAACAGTTGGTGGAGGTCTTCAAGCAGCTGGGCGTCTCTCCGATGCGCGTGGAAGGTGAACCCTTCGATCCCACGCTCCATGAGGCCGTTCTGCGAGAGCCCAGTGAGTTGCATCCGGAAGATGTTGTGATTGAAGAATTGCAGCGTGGTTACCAGCTCAACGGCCGCGTTCTGCGCCATGCGCTGGTGAAGGTGTCGATGGGGCCGGGTCCACAGAGCGGCGCAGCGGGCGCTGAACCCCCTGCTGAGGAGCAGGCCGGCTGATGGCGGATTATTACGACCTGCTTGGCGTTTCCAGGGACGCAGACCCCGAGACCCTCAAGCGGGCTTACAGGAGACTGGCCCGCCAGTACCACCCCGATGTCAACAAGGATCCAGGAGCTGAGGACCGCTTCAAGGAGATCGGCCGGGCTTATGAGGTGCTGAACGACCCCCAGACTCGTGCCCGCTACGACCAGTTCGGTGAAGCCGGCCTCGGCGGGGCCGCGGGGATGCCCGACATGGGTGATATGGGAGGTTTCGCTGATCTTTTTGAGACCTTCTTCAGCGGTTTCGGCGGCGCCGCCGGGGGACCGAGCCAGGGGCAACGCCGGCGTGGCCCCCGCCAGGGGGATGATCTGCGGCTGGATCTCTCCATCTCCTTCCGGGAGGGCGTCTTCGGCGCTGAAAAGGAGGTTCAGGTCCGTCATCTTGAAACCTGCTCCAGTTGCAAGGGCAGCGGTGCCAAGCCCGGCAGCGGACCCACCACCTGCGGCACCTGCGGAGGTGCCGGTCAGGTGCGTCGTGCCACCCGTACCCCCTTCGGCAGTTTCACCCAGGTTGCTGCCTGTCCCAGCTGTGACGGGGCCGGCCAGGTGATCGCCGACCCGTGCAGCGCTTGCGGTGGCCAGGGGCTCCAGCAGGTGAAGAAAAAGCTGCGCATCAACATCCCGGCGGGGGTGGACTCCGGCACTCGCCTGCGCGTGGCCCATGAAGGTAACGCGGGTCAGCGAGGGGGGCCGGCCGGCGATCTCTACGTCTTCCTGAATGTTCAGTCTCACCCGCAGTTGCGCCGCGATGGCGTGAACATCCTTTCCGAGATCACCCTCAGTTACCTCCAGGCGATTCTCGGTGACACGATCGAGGTGGACACCGTGGATGGGCACGAGTCGCTGCCGATTCCAGCGGGCACTCAGCCTGGATCGGTGATCACCCTGCAGAACCGGGGGGTTCCCCGGCTGGGGAACCCTGTGGCACGTGGCAACCACCTGTTCACGGTGAAGGTGCAGTTGCCCACCAAGCTCAGCGCAGAGGAGCGCGAACTGCTGGAGGAGCTGGCAGGCCATCACACCCGCAGAGGGCACAAGCCCCATCACAAGAGCGGCTTGTTCGGCGGCCTCTTCGGCCACCGTGACTGATCTGGATCTGCGGGGAACTCCCTGCCCCCTCAACTTCATCCGAACCCGTCTGGCCCTGGAGAAGCTTCCGGAAGCCGAACGGCTCCGCGTTGATCTGGACCGGGGTGAGCCTGAGGCCATGGTGCGATCGGGGATCGTGGCCGAAGGCCATACCGTGGAACAGGAGTCACATCCTGACGATCCTGGTGCCGTGCGCCTGCTGATCCGGCGCGGGCAGGCTGTTGACGCCGATGGCTGAGTCTCTGCCCTGCGGCAGGGTTGTGGCGATTCAGGCCAATTTCTGCTGGGTCGAACCCGAGCTTCCGGCTGCGGCTGGGGTGACCCGCCTCCTCTGCACCCAGCGCACCCGTCTGGGTAAGAGTGGACTGCGGATCTGCACCGGGGATCGGGTGCGTCTGGCGGGCATCGACTGGACAGCCGGACGGGCGGCTGTGGCGGCCTTGATTCCGCGTCGATCGCTGCTGGTCAGGCCGGCTGTGGCGAACCTGTCCCGGGTGGTGGTGGTGGTGGCTCTGGCCGAGCCGGAACTCGATCCGCTTCAGCTCACCCGCTTCCTGATCAGCGCCGAGGCCACGGGCCAGGCGGTGGAGCTGGTGTTCTCCAAGGCAGATCTGGCGGACCGGGCGGCGGCCTCAGGCTGGTTGCGGGAGGCCCGCAGCTGGGGGTACGAGCCGCTGGCTGTGTCCACGACATCCGGAGTGGGGTTGGAGGAACTCCGCAGCCGTCTCAGCCGGCCCGGCCTGGCCGTGCTCTCCGGTCCATCCGGGGTGGGCAAGAGCAGCCTGCTCAACGCTCTTCGGCCCGAGCTCGGGCTGAGGGTCCGACCGGTTTCCGGTCGGCTTCAGCGAGGACGGCACACCACCCGGCACGTTGAATTGTTCGCACTCGGGCCCGGTGCCCATGTGGCCGATTCGCCCGGCTTCAATCGGCCGGACCTGCCGGCTGATCCCACGGCCCTGGCGATGTTGTTCCCCGAGCTCAGGGGTCGTCTGGCGGCAGCAGGCTGCCGGTTCAGAAACTGTCTGCATCAGGGGGATCCGGGTTGTGCCATCGAGGCCGGCTGGAACCGGGAGAGCCTTTACCTTCAGTGCCTGTCCGAGCTGCTGGCTGAAAGCGGGAAGCAACAGCGCTCTTCGGGTCGGGTCGAGGGCCTTCGGCAGCGGGGATCCAGGCAGGAGCCCTGCCTGGATCCGAGACTGCGGCAGGGCTCCCGACGTCGTCAGAGGCAGCTGGGGTGCCAGGAGGACCAGGCCGAAGGAGTCATCCGCCCAGACCCGGAAGATTCAGACCGCCCGTGAGCTCCTCCATGCGTGCCTTCATCGTGCCGGTGGAGTTCTCGTAGGCGGCCAGCAGAGCTTCAAGAACGGCGCTCTCACAGGCTTGAGCTCCCTCACTGAGCAGTTCGGGGGCAAGGCGGACCCTGAGCGGCTGCTGATTACCGGACAGCCAGACGCTCACCCGACCGTCTGCGCTGCTGCCCTCGACTTCCATCGCGTCGAGGTCCTGCTGAAGCTTCTGGGCGTTCTGCTGCAGTTCCTGAGCCTTTTTGAAGGCCTCGGTGAGTTGACCGAAATTGGGTAATCCGAAACCGGCCATTCCTGCGGCGTTGCTGAGGCAAGGCTACGGGAAGCCAAGCCGCTTCACTTCCGGGTGCAGGGTGACGCCGTACTCGGCAAGGACTCGCCGCTGCACCTCGTCGATCAGAGCCTGAATGTCTGTGGCGCTGGCCGCGCCGGTGTTCACAATGAAGTTGGCATGCAACCTCGACACCTCCGCCCCGCCGATCCGGTGCCCCTTGAGCCCCATGGCCTCGATGAGCCGGCCGGCCTTGAGAGGTTCGGGATTGCGGAACACGCTGCCGCAGCTGGGTAACTGATAGGGCTGGCTGGTGGTCCGGCTGTTCAGGTTGGCGCTAGTGCGGGCTGTGACAACTGCTGGATCGTGACCGGGATCGAGGCAGAACCGTGCCGCCACCACGATCAGCGGTTCCGACTGGAGTCGGCTGGAGCGGTAGGCGAAGGCCAGGTCCGCGGCCCGCAGCCAGAAGGGGTGGTCGGGGTCGGCCGGGTCCGCCACCAGAACCGCCTGGAGCCGCTCAGCTGTGCAGCCTCCCTGGGCTCCGGCGTTCATCACCACGGCGCCTCCCACCGTGCCGGGAATCCCCACGGCCCACTCCAGTCCGCTCAGCCCGGCCCGCGCGGCCTTGCGGGCCAGGGAGGGGATCGGTTCTCCAGCCTCAGCTTCCACCATTCCTTCCGTGGGGTCCAGATGGCTGCCCTGCAGCCGTCGCAGACACACCGTCACACCCCGGAGACCGTCATCAGCGATCAGAAGGTTCGAACCGGCCCCGATGCAGCGCAGCGATAACCCCCGTCCAAGTGCCCAGGCCGCCAGCCTGAGCAGGTCGGATCGATCCGTGGGTTCGGCAAACCAGTCCGCCGGCCCCCCCACCTTCCAGGTTGTGAAATCGCGGAGAAGCACCCGTTCCCGCAGGCTCTTCGGGGAGGCGCTCACGGCAGCTCCCCTCGTCTAGGCGGCGAGGGGAGTGGTTCCGCCCCCCCCACCGTCCAGGGCATTGAGGGGTTGCAGCGGCTGGATGTGATCCCAGAGGGTATTCACGTCTCCGGCCCCCATCGCCAGAATCAGGTCGCCGTCCAGGGTGGTGCGGACGAGCTGCTGGGCCAGAGACACCAGGCTGGAGCTGATCTCCACCTTCAGGCGAGGACTGAGACGCTGAATCTCGTTGGCCAGGGCCTGGCTGTCCACCCCTGGGATCGGACTCTCCCCGGCTGCGTAAAGGGGTGCCAGCAGCACCGAGTCGGCACGGCTGAGAGCCTGAGCAAACCCCTGCATGAACTCGGCGGTTCGGGTGTAGCGATGGGGCTGGAAGACGGCAACGATCCGTTGAGGAGGCCGCGGAAGTGGGCTGCGGCCGGTGCGCTGCATCAGCTGGGCCATGTCCAGAGTGGCAGCCACTTCGCTGGGGTGATGGGCATAGTCATCCACCACCTGACGCCCGTGCCAGCAGCCGCGGTAGTCGAACCGGCGGCCGGGGGTGCGCAGCTGAACCAGGGCCAGACGCAGTTCCTCGAAGCCGACACCCTCAAGACGGCAGGCGGCCATGGCGGCCACAGCGTTGCTGAGGTTGTGGAGACCCGGCAGGGGCACCTCGATCCGGCCGAGCAGCACCCCGGATTCGAAATAGTCAGCGCTGGTGCCGTCGCCGCGCTGCTCACGGGGAATGGCGGCGAAGTCCACGCCTTCTGAATGGCGGATCGACCACCAGCCGCTGGGTTGAAAGTGCTTCCGGAGGATCGGGCAGTCAGCATTGGCCAGAAGCCTTGCGGCGCCCCGTCCGAAGCGCTGAAGCGTGGCAATCAGCGCCTCAAGGTTCGGGTAGTGATCGGTGTGGTCGAGTTCGAGATTGGTGAGCACGGCCAGATCGGGTCGGAACTTCACCAGGGTTCCGTCGGATTCGTCGGCCTCGGCCACCAGCAGCCGTCCTCGGCCGTGACGTCCATTGCTGCCGAAGGCAGGCACCAGGCCTCCGATCACCGCCGTCGGGTCCTGGCTGGTGGCCAGCAGCAGGGTGGTGATCAGCGTGCTGGTGGTGGTCTTGCCGTGGGTGCCCGCCACGGCGATCGAGGGCTGGGCCTTGATGAGAGCCGCCAGAACGTCGGAGCGGTGCACAATCTGCAGGCCCTGGCGGCGGGCTTCCAGGAGTTCAGGATTGGTTGTGGGAACAGCTGAGCTGATCACCACGATCGGCGGCCTGGAGATGCCGCTTCGGATGGCGGCAACCGTGGCCGCGTTCTGCTCCAGGAACACGCGCACCCCCAGGCGGCGAAGCCGCTCCAGGCCACCGCCCTCCCTGGGATCGGAGCCGGAAACAGGAACGCCCCGTTCCGCGAGGATGCCCGCCAGGGCAGACATACCGATGCCACCGACCCCGATGAAGTGAAGGGGTTGATGACGATCGATCAACTGGGCCCGGGCCAAGTTCGCAGGGGGAGAGAGGGGAGAGCCCGGCGACGCTAAGACGCCGGGACGGTGCTGCCATCGTGGAGCCTTCAGCCTGGAGCGGCAATGGCTGTGCCGGAGCGGATCCTGAGTCGCCGGACCGGGATTTCTGTATGATCTGCGGCCGATTCCTCCCTGCCAGCGGTTGCCGCCGCTTACTGCCATGACCCTGAAGGTTGCGATCAACGGATTTGGGCGCATCGGTCGCAACTTCATGCGCTGCTGGCTGAGCCGCGGAGCCAACACGGGCATCGAGGTGGTTGGCATCAACGGGTCCGGGGACACCTCCACCAACGCCCACCTGCTCAAGTACGACTCGATGCTGGGCCCGATCCGCAATGCGGAAGTGAGCCACACCGAGAACTCGATCATTGTCAACGACAAGGAGATCAAGGTCTTTTATGACCGCAATCCCCTCAATCTCCCGTGGAAAGAGTGGGGAATTGATCTGGTGATCGAGTCAACCGGTGTGTTCAATGACGACGTGGGCGCCAGCAAGCACCTCACGGCCGGTGCAAAGAAGGTGATCCTCACGGCCCCCGGCAAAGGCGAAAGGGTCGGAACCTTCGTCGTGGGCGTCAACGCTGATCAATACCGGCATGAAGATTGGGACATTCTCAGCAATGCCAGTTGCACGACCAACTGCATGGCCCCGATCGTCAAGGTGCTCGATCAGACCTTCGGCATCGTCAAGGGCACGATGACCACCACCCACAGCTACACCGGCGATCAGAGGATCCTCGATGCTTCCCACCGGGACCTGCGCCGTGCCCGTGCGGCCGCCATCAACATCGTGCCCACCAGCACCGGAGCAGCCAAGGCCGTGGCCCTGGTGTATCCGCCCGTGAAAGGCAAGCTCAGCGGTATTGCCCTGCGGGTTCCTACCCCCAATGTTTCGGTGGTGGACATGGTGCTCGAGATGAGCCGCGACACCACGAAGGAAGAGGTCAATCAGGTTCTCAAGTCGTCTTCAGAAAACGGCATGAAGGGAATCATCAAGTACTGCGATCTGCCCCTGGTCTCCTCAGACCATGCCGGTACCGATGAATCCACCATTGTTGACTCTGAACTCACCCTGGTGATGGGAGGAAACATGGTGAAGGTGATTTCCTGGTACGACAA
>JAYKHC010000092.1:0-3590 GCA_035285465.1 Cyanobacteriota bacterium | reverse complement strand
GAAATCAGTTTCTTTGTGATTCCAAAAGATTGATGTTTTGTGTTCCTGGGCTGTCGTTGTCACGTGCCCTGATTAGGCTTCGGACGGCATCGTTGGTTTGAGCCTTCATGTTCAAGATCGTGACCCTTCTCGCGCTGCCATCGGTTCTCGCGATAACGGCCTGTTCGCCTGAAAAGCAAAGTGCTGCTCACGACGTAAGCTGCCAATCGCCTGGTGATTTAACCGAGCTTTCCGGGGTTTACTCTGCTGACATGGTCGCCATAAGTCAATATGGCAAAAAGGTGGGATCGTCAACTCTTGATATCAAGGTTGATGGAAGCGGGGTCGTCACGGGCACGTATTCATGGGAGGCGGCTGAGGGTTATGGGAGTAGCGCTGGCGGCGGAAAAGTGAGTCAAGATTCGGAAAAAGTTATTGGCGTCTTTGATGCAAAAGACTGCGAATTCGGCCTCGCCGAAACGGAAGAAGCCGGTATTTTCAGGGGGCGACTGCTGCCTGACAAGACCATCGACTTAACATTGGTGGAGCCGGGTTTGCAGCCCGTAGTCAAGCTATTGCGATACAAAAAGACGGGTGATTCCTGAGCGGATCTGTCTTGCCTTCCAGAGCTGGTAGTGAGGAGATCATGAGAGGAGGTCATTAAACGTTGAAGAGGAATTCCATCACATCCCCCTCCATCACTTCATAGTCTTTGCCTTCTGATCGAAGCCAGCCTCTGGTTCGGGCTTCCGCCAGGGAACCGGCCTCAAGCAGCTGCCTGTAGCCGATGGTCTGGGCGCGGATGAAGCCCCGCTCGAAATCCGTGTGGATCACCCCGGCGGCCTGGGGGGCGCTCATGCCGGCTTTGATCGTCCAGGCCCGTGTCTCCTTCTCGCCGGTTGTGAAGTAAGTGCGGAGGCCCAGCAGGCTGTAAGTGGCGCGGATCAGGCTCTGCAGACCGCCTTCCTCCACGCCGAGGCCCGCCAGAAATTCAGCGCGCTCTGCGTCGGGGAGTTCGATCAGCTCTGCTTCCACCTGAGCAGAGATGCGCACGGTGCCCGCACCTTCCCGTTCGGCCCGTTGCTCCACGGCGCGGCAGAAGCGGTTGCCGGCCGCCAGGTCATCTTCACTCACGTTGGTGGCGTAGATGATCGGCTTGGCCGTGAGCAGTCCCAGGGGCCTGATCACGGCTGCTTCCTCCTCCGGGAGCTCCACGCTGCGGGCGGCGCCACCGGCCTCGAGCACCGGCTGGATCCGGCCCAGAGCGGAGTCCTCGATCTGGGCCTCCTTGCTGGTACGCAGCTGTTTCTTCAGGCGCTCGCGGCGCTTCTCAAGCTGGGCCAGGTCGGAAAGTCCGAGTTCCAGGTTGATCACCTCGGCATCGCGCACCGGATCGACCGATCCCGACACGTGGATCACGTCGTCGTCTTCGAAGCAGCGCACGACGTGCACGATCGCGTCGACCTCACGGATGTTGGCCAGAAACTTGTTGCCCAGCCCTTCTCCCTGGCTGGCTCCTTTCACCAGTCCGGCGATGTCCACGAATTCCACGCGGGTGGGAACCACCTGCCGGCTGCCGCTCAGCTCAGCCAGTGTCTGAAGCCGTGGATCGGGCACGGCCACCACCCCGGAGTTGGGCTCGATCGTGCAGAAGGGGTAATTGGCCGCCTCCGCCTGGGCGTTGGCAACCAGAGCATTGAACAGGGTGGACTTGCCCACATTGGGCAGACCAACGATTCCGGCTTTGAGCATCCTCGGAATCTACGGACCGCCAACGGCACCCCAGACCGTCGGTTGCCGGGAGGGCACGCAAGACTGTCGGCAGCATCAGGCAGGCCGATTCCTCTCCTCACCCCCCCCTCCCCGGCCACCGCGCACGCCGTGGTTCCCGGGGCCTCGCCCCAGCGGCCGCGAAGGCCCCTGCTGCGACGCCGGCGTCTCTGGATCGCAGCGGGGCTTGGGGTTGCCCTGATGCTGACGGTCGGCATCTGGCGGCGTCAGCAGGCCGGCGCCGTGCGCAATCTTGCCAGTTACACGGTTCTGGCCGAATCCGGCACCCTGCCCGGAGTGGTGACCGCCACCGGTGAACTTCAGGCTGAAAAACGGGTCAACGTGAGCCCGAGACGGCAGGGTCTGCTGGAAGCCCTTTTCGTGGAGGAGGGTGATCGGGTGGTCGCCGGTCAGCCGATTGCCCGGATGGATGGGGGAGATCTCAACGACCGTATCGCTGAGTTCCGCTCCAATCTCCAGGTGGCTGAGGCCCAGTTGGTCCGCACGCGCAGTGAATGGATGCGTCGTCGTGATCTGTATCAGGCCGATGCGATCAGCCTGGACGACTACAACCGGGCCATCAGCTCCTACAAGGCCGATCTTGCCGCCGTGAGTGCAGCCCGGCAGCGGCTTCAGCAACGACAGGTTGAGCGACGCGAACTGGTGGTCACCGCGCCGTTCGCCGGTGTGATCACCCAGCGGTATGCCGATCCGGGTTCGTTCGTGACCCCGACAACCACGGCTTCAGCCACGGCCGGTGCCACCAGCTCTTCGATCGTGGAGCTCGCTCAGGGACTGGAGGTTGTCGCCAAAGTGGCTGAAAGCGACATCGGTCGCATCCGCGTCGGCCAGGCTGCTGCTGTGCGGGTGGATGCCTTCCCGGATCAGCGCTTCGCTGCTGCCGTGAAGCTGATCACCCCACGGGCTGTGAAGCTGAACAACGTCACATCATTTGATGTGGTTTTGCGTTTCGTGGAGGCAGCCCCCCAGTTGCGCATCGGCATGACGGCGGATGTCGATTTCAAGACCGGTGTCGTTCGAGCTGACACGCTTGTGCCAACCGTGGCGATCGTCACCGAAGACGGCCAGCCTGGGGTTCTTGTGCCCGGAAAGGACAGCAAGCCCCGCTTTCAGCCGGTTGAGCTCGGGATCAGCGGGGGCCGCTACACCCAGATCCTGTCGGGCCTGAATTCGGGCAGCCGCGTGTTCATCGACCTGCCTCCCGGCAGCAAGCGCAACCGCCCTTGAACGGCTGATCCTCAAGGGGAAGAGAGGAAGCGACGTGCCGCTTCGACGATCCGTCCACTGGCCCTGCCATCGCCGAAGGGGTTGTGGGCCCTGGCCATCGCCTCATAAGCAGAAGGCTCGGTGAGCAGCTCCCCTGCCGCTCTCACGATCTCGGCAGGGTCGGTGCCGATCAACCTGGCGGTACCGGCCGTGACGGCCTCAGGTCGCTCCGTTGTGCGGCGCAGAACCAGAACAGGTTTGCCGAGCGCCGGAGCCTCTTCCTGAAGGCCGCCGGAGTCGGTGAGCACCAGGGTTGCCCCTCGCATCGCCGCCACCAGCTGGTCGTAGTCGAGCGGTTCGGTGAGAAAGGCGCGCGGGTGGCTGCCGAGCAGGGCCTGCAGGGGCTCGCGCACGGTGGGGTTGCGGTGCAGCGGCAGCAGCAGGGCCGTGTCCGGGAAGCGCTCCAGCAGGGCCAGGAAACCGGCGCCGATTTCGCCGAGCCGCTCACCCCAGTTCTCGCGCCGGTGCACGGTGGCCAGGATCACCCGCTGGGCCTGCCAGTCGAGGCCGGGCAGGTCGAGCCGGGGCGCCTGCTCGGCCATCTGCAGCAGGGC
>JAYKHC010000091.1:0-25517 GCA_035285465.1 Cyanobacteriota bacterium | reverse complement strand
AGGGTCACGATCTTGAACATGAAGGCTCAAACCAACGATGCCGTCCGAAGCCTAATCAGGGCACGTGACAACGACAGCCCAGGAACACAAAACATCAATCTTTTGGAATCACAAAGAAACTGATTTCTTGTTAGAGCCCTGGTTCGCTCAGGTCTCAGGGCGGCAGCATCTTGGTTGCAGTCTGTCAAGAATTCACCTCGCGGGCTGAGAGGTCCCTCTTCTCTTCCCTCCCTCAAGCAAGCGGAAAATCCACCCTGGATTTCCCTCAACCTCTGAGTCGGCGCTGATTCCACGGCCAAGGCTCGGTTCAGAATGGACACAGCCTCCGCACTCCGATGACTGCCCAGCCGCAGCCTGCTCAGCCGGCCCCAGACGTCACGGTGCCTCACGACTTCGACGTCCAGAAAGAGGGACACCGGAAGATCCGCAACGATCCCGACTACGACGACTGGGAATACGGCACCGAGCCCCTACCCCATGAATCCGAAACCTGGATCAATCCCAGGCCATCGACCTGAGCTGTCGCGCCAGCGGCGCGGTGGCCAGGCAGAGCACCGCCACCGTCAGCCAGAGAGCGGCAGCATGCTGATGCAGATCCAGAGCGATGCCGCCCAGCAGTGGGGCTCCCAGGGCGCTCAGTGCAAAGCACTGGGAGAACAGAGCCATCGCCACACCCCGATGAGAGGGGGGCGTGAGCTCAACCACAGCCTGGGTTGCGATCGGCAGAAACGCCGCCTCTCCGCAGGCCAGAGGCAGCTGAGCGAGCAACACCAGCCACAGTCCGCTGTGGATGTAGCTGGAGACTCCCAGCAGCCCGGCTCCCAGAGCAAAACAGAAAAGGCTGAGGCTGAGGCCCAGGCGCACAGGCCTGCGGGCCAGGCTCTGGCCCACGGGCCACTGGATCAGCACCAGAAGCCCAAGCTGAAGGCTGATCAACAGCGCCCCGAGGCTCTGAGTCATCGCCGGCCGCTCAAGCCCGCCGCGCACGAGATCCAGCGGCAAGGCGCTCTGCATCAGCGCCGGCAGGCTGGTGGCCACCAGTGTGATCAGAAGCACGGGCAGCAGAGAGGGCAGCCAGGCTCCCCAGCGGCTCTCGCCCTGATGGGAGCGGGCTGGGGCAACGGCGAGTGGTCGCCGCAGCAGCAGCAGGGCAATCCCCAGACAGCAGGCGATGTCAATGAGATAGACCCCCCGCAGCCTGCCTGCTGCACTGAGCCCTGCTCCGAGCAGCGCCCCTGAGGCGATACCCAGGGCATCAGCACTGCGCACCAACGCATACCCGCGTCCTGAGGCGATCGTCACGGATCCGGTCTCACAGCTCAGCGGCACCGCCAGCTCGATGGCGGGCCAGTACAGACCCATGGCCGTACCCAGCAGCAGCTGACCGAGCAGATAACCGCCGAAATCCCGGGCGCTGAAGAGCTTCCCATCCCCTGCCAGCGCAGTGAGCACACTCAGCAGCACCGGCGTGCCGCAGTTCACCCCGGCATCCAGCAGCCAGCCGCACACCAAACGGCCACCCATGCCCACCAGAGCCGCCAGGGCCACCCCCAGGGTCACCTGAAAGGCACTGAACTGCTGTTGATGGAACACCAGAGGCGTGAGGTAGAGCACACCCCCGGCACCGAATGCACTCAGCAGACGCACCCCTGCCAGGTTGCGCAGCGCCGCGGGAAACTGGGAGAGCCATCCCCCACCCGCCTGTGCCCGTTTCACCGGCTGCATCATCGCTGGGTGCCTCGATCCTGGGCGGCCAGGCGAAACGGCTCACCGCCGGACTGATTTCCAGTCTGCTGGTTGCACTGCCCCTTCCCAGCGCCGCTGCTCAGCAGCTTCAGCTGCAGCTGGATGGCCTCGAGCTCAGCGTGGATCTCACCGAACTGGAAGCCTGGAGCCAGGACCCGGAACGCAGCGGGGGTGACCTGCGAGTCTGGCTGTCTCTCCTGGATCCCACCAGCCGTGAAGGGCTGGTTCGGCTGCTGCAGGCGCCACTGCTGGAAAAGCGAAGCTTCGGTCTGCAGCTTCTGAGCAGCTGGACCGGGGAACGGATCCTGGATCAGGTCGGGGCACTGATCACCACCGCCGACGGCCGCAGCACCGGAGCACTTCTGCAGAGCACCCTGCGTCAGGTGCTGCGGGACCAGAACTCCGTGACTGCCCTGGAGCTGCTGAAAGCCGTCCCGACAAGGCAGTTGGTGCTGCGCCTCGATGCGCTGCTGAGCCTGGCCCAGCAATGGCCTGGACAGATCGCCCTGCAACGGGATGCCCTGAGCGGGCTCCAGTGGCTCAATCTGCCCCGGCTCGGCCGCCATCCGGCCCCGGTACCGGATGGCCACTCACCGTCGCCGCGCCGGCTGATGCTCAAGGTTGTCCATCGTTCCACCCCCCTCGCTGTCGAGGTGTGGCCCAGCCAACGGTCAGGGTCCTCGCCATGGGTGTTGCTGATGCCTGGGCTGGGTGGGGATCCCGATCAACTGGGCTGGCTGGCGGCAGCCCTGGCCGATCGGGGCTGGCCGGTGGTGGTGCTCGAACATCCCGGCAGTGACGCGAAAGCCATGCAGGCTTCTCTGGATGGCAAACGCCCGCCACCGGGGGCCGAAAGCCTTCCTGATCGCCTGGCGGATCTGCAGGCCGTCCTGTCGGCCGGGAGCCGTGGAGAACTCGGCCGTTTCGGTCCGGGACAGACCGGAGAGGAAGGCGTGGTGCTGATGGGACATTCGCTCGGGGCTCTCACAGCGCTGCTGGGAGCGGGACTGAAACCTGAGGACGGCCTTGAGCGCCGCTGCCGTCGGGCTCTGGAGCGCCTGCCGCTCACCAATCCATCACAACTGCTCCAGTGCCAGATCCAGGAGGTGCCGGAGCTGGCCAGACTCACCAGCCGGTCACGCAGGACACCCGTGACTGCAGTGGTGGGGTTCAACAGCTTCGGCGCCCTGCTCTGGCCGCGTGCCGGGCTGAAACCGCTCCGGATTCCAGTGATGCTGGTGGGAGGCAGCCTGGATCTGATCACCCCGGCGATCAATGAGCAGTTACGCCCCTTCACCAGGGTGAGTGATCCGCGCAGCCGACTTGTGCTGATCCAGGGGGCCAGCCACTTCTCACCCGTGCGGATCCCTGAGCAGAACCAGGCGGTGTTCCAGCTCGGGGAAGACCTGGTCGGTGTTGAACCGAGGCGGGTACAGAACCTGCTTCTCAACCTCACCGTTGACTTTCTCCTCAGCCTGGAGCAACCCCAGCGGCTCTCCCCTCAGGAGCGCTCTCAGGAAGGAATCAGGGCCTGGGTGCTTGACCGGCGACGAGCCAGGGACCTGCTGGGCTGGCTGCCCAGAGATCCAGATCAGCCGTAGCTCTCCTCAGCCGTAGCTCACCCGGGGGTCGACCACGGCCACCATCACATCCACCACCAGGCTCACCAACACCACAAGTGTGGACACCACAACCACAATCCCCTGGACAAGGGGGTAATCGCGTTGTCCGATCGCTTCCTGGAGCCGAAACGCAATCCCAGGCCAGGAATAGGTGACCTCGATCAGCAGGGCTCCGCCAATCAGGGACGCCACCGTGATGCCCGTGATTGTGAGCACCGGCAGCAGAGCATTGGGCAGAGCATGCCGGAACACGACGCGAGCTTCACCCAGGCCCCGGCTGCGGGCTGCTTCCACATGGTCGGTTCCCAGGGTGCGTCGCAGATTGAGCCGCAGACTGTTGGCGAAGATGCCACTCAACAGCACACCCAGCGTGGTGGCGGGAAGGATGAGATGGCGAAGCGCGCCACCGAGGATCTGCCATCCCCCACCATGAAACCCCTGCTCAAGTCCATCGAGCAGGTAAAAGCCGCTCGCGGCAGGAGGGATCAGGCTGGTGGGGAATCGTCCGCCCACCGGAAGCCAGCCCAGCCAGACCGCGAACACCAGCTGCACCACCATGGCTGCCCAGAACGGGGGCAGGGCATAGGTGCCCACCCCGTAAAGGCGGCCGGCCAGATCCAGCTTTCCCTCAGGCCGGGCAATCCCACTGAAACCCACCGCGAGCCCCACCACCGCGGCGATGAGCAGAGCCGTTCCGCCCAGCTCGAGGCTGGCCGGCAGACTGTTGCCGATCACCTCAGTGACAGGTTCCTGGTTGGTGAGGGAAGTTCCGAGGTCGCCCTGCAACAACTGAGTGATGAACTGGGAGTATTGCTCTCCAAGGGATCTGTCAAGGCCCAGCTGGGCTCTCAGAGCGGCACGAGCCGCCTCTGGAGCACGGGTGCCCAGAAGCGCATCGATGGGATCTCCCGGTGCCACCCGCAACAGCAGGAACACCAGGGTGGCGATCAGCCACAGCATCAAGGGCGCCAGGGCCAACCGGGCCATCAGGTAACGGAACAGCGCGCGGCGACGTCCCATCAGCGTCGATGCAGGTCCTGAAGGAGCACCCGTCCGGAACCGTCGTACTGCGGTTGACTCACCGGCAGCCGAGCCCAGGCCCGTGGGGCCACAAGCCAGACCGGGAGATATGGAGAGGCCGCTGCAGCCCGGCGTTGAATGGTGCGCAACAGGGGTACCCGGGCTTCTCCGGGCAAGGCGGCACTCCGGCGAAGCTGCTCCTGAAGCCCGGGCGCTGCCCAGAAGCTGCCACTCGCGGCACTGGCCCCACGGAGGCAGCGATCACCGCGCTGTTCATCACAGCCCAGCAGGGGAACCAGGTAGTTGTCGGCGTCAGGGAAATCACCCATCCAGTCGAGCAGGATCATCGGGAAGGCCCCATCGCCCAGCTGACGGTAGGCCGTGGTGGATTCCATCCCACTCACCTCAAGCTTCACGCAATCCCCCAGGTCCCTGCGCAGCTGGGCTTGCCAGGTGAGCGCGAACAGACGATCTGTCGGAATGTTGGAGCGGAAGGTGAGCGGCAGAGGCAGCACCTTGCCATCGCAGTAGCCCGCCCGGCGGTAGAGCTTGCGGGCCAGGGCCGGTCTGTAACCAGGCCAGGCATCAGGGAGCGTGCCCTCCAGGCTGGGCGGCACGAGATTCCTTAAGGGATTTCGCAGTCCTAGGCTGACCCGACGGCTGATCAGCTCCCGATCAAGGCTTACGGAAACAGCCTGACGCAGCACGGGATTGTTCAAGGGAGCCCGATCGGTGAGAAGGCTGAGGAATCCGATCTCCAGGGGCGGTCCCATCCCCTCCCACAGTCTCCCCCGGCTGGCTTGTCGGTGCAGCGCCGCCTGCTGATCGATCTCCAGTCCGGTGGAGAGCAGCACGTCAACTTCTCCACTGCGCAGGGCGCCGAACAGGGCCGTGGAGTTGCTGAGGGCCACCAGATCCAGACCCCGGTTGGCAGGGGGAGGGCCCCAGAACTCCAGGAAAGGATCAAGGCGTTGTTTGCGATCGCTGAAACTGACCAACCGGTAAGGTCCGGTGCCCACGAAGCGGTCGTTCAACAACCGTCGCGCATGGTTGCGATAGGCGGTGGGTGACACCGGCGTGAGATTCACCGCACTCAGAAGCTGGGGCAGAGCGCCGTAGGGCCGCTTGAGGGTGATTTCCAGCTCGTGGGAGCCGATGGCCCGAACCCCGGAGACCCGCTCGCCCAGCAGGTAGCTCAGCTTGCCGATGGCCAGGAAACGCTCAAGGGTGAACACCATGGCCCGGGCATCGAAGGCGGTGCCATCGTGAAAAAGCACATCCCGTCTGAGGCTGAGCCGAGCCTTCAGGCCATCGGGGGAAAGGCTCGGGAAATCGGCGGCCAGGCGTGGCTGCAACCGACCGGCACGGTCAATGCTGTAGAGGGTGTCGCCCAGAGCGCTCAGGAGCTGCATCGCGCCGAAGGTGTAAGCACCGGCGGGATCAACGCTGTCCAGGCGACTGCTGCTGGCAATGATCAGCCGATCGGGCCGGGACGCTGGGGCAGCGATCAGGCCACAGCCGGAAGCCAGCAGCAGCAGACTGGCTGAGAGCAGGGCCGGCAGGGCAGCATTGAGCAGGGACTCAGGCCACAACTGGTGACCATTCAACCGAACGGTCCAGGCTGCACAGAGTGATTCAGGCCGGCCTGCAGGGCGCGTGACGCTCCATCGGCTGCAACCGGTTCAGGGAGATCTCAAAAACCTGGGAACCGTTGCGGCTGAGGGGCCAGGCTCGCAGCCAGCAGCGATCGTGTGCATGGTCCACGCCGATCACCTGGTACAGCTGCTCGTCACCGGCAAGACGAACGGTGTCGCCTTGCTGAGGGACTGCGAGCACCGAGGAGGGGAAGGTCATAGAGGAAGTTGGTTGCAAACATGCTCAGCGCCTCTGATCACAGGCCGTGTTCAACCTGATACAAGTTGAAGCAATGGTCAGGAGATGGGCACGAATCCGAAGAGGGTGAAGGGAACGGGATCGACCGCGCGCCGGCGATCGGGGGCTCTTCAGATTTGATTCCACTTTGCATCCCGGTGGGCCCTTCGCGCCACTGCTGGGCTCAGAGGGTCCGCAGGCAGGCCGCCACCGATTCCACCTCCTCCAGGGCGCTGATGCTGGCCAGGGCTTCCTGGAACTGCGCCTCCCTCACCTCATGGGTGATCACCACAATCTCCGCGCCAGGGCCGGCGGAGCCGACGCTGCGCTCAAACTGCACAATCGACTGGATCGACACTCCCACACGCCCGAAGCAGGTTCCGATCTTGCCGATCACGCCGGCTTCATCAGCGGTGCGCAGACGCACATAGTTGCGGTGACAGGTGAGGTTGCGATCCACGAGGCGGCAGCGACGCCAGCTGCTGGCGGCCAGCAAGGGATCCAGTGGGGCATGAGCCTGTCCCCCGCTCACCTGACGGATGCCTGCAATGTTGAGAATGTCTGCCACCACGGCTGAAGCCGTGGGTCCAGCACCCGCCCCAGGCCCGTAGAACATCACCCGACCCACGGGATCACCTTCCACCAGGATCGCGTTGTTCACTCCATTCACCCCGGCGAGAGGGTGGTCCCTGGGCACAAGGGTTGGATGGACCCGCACATCGAGCAGCTGGCAGCCGGCGGAATCCCTCCCCATCTGCTCCGCCACCGCGAGCAGCTTCAGGCTGTAGCCGAGCTGGGCGGCATACATCACATCCCGGGAATCCAGCTGGTCGATCCCTGCGGTGGGAATCGCGGAACGGTCAACAGGCCCGCCGTATGCAAGGCCGGCCAGGATGGCAATCTTGTCAGCCGCATCGCCTCCCTGGACGTCGGCGGCCGGATCGGCCTCGGCGTAGCCGAGGGCCTGAGCTTCCGCAAGCACATCGAGATATGCGGCCGACTCATCCGCCATCCGGCTGAGGATGTAGTTGGTGGTGCCGTTGATGATGCCGCTCACACGCTGGATGCGATTCCCTCCCAGCGACTGCTTCAGGGGCTCGATGATCGGGATCCCCCCACCCACGGCGGCCTCGATCAGCACGTAGACCCCCATCTGCTCAGCAGCCGCAGCGATCTCCCCTCCATAACGGGCGATCACAGCCTTGTTCGCGGTCACCACAGGCTTGCCGGCCATGATCGCCCGGAGGATCAGAGTCCGGGCAGGCTCCAGACCGCCCATCACCTCCACCACGATGTCCACCGCCGGGTCGTCCACCACCTCCAGGGGATCGGTGGTGAGCAACTCCGGCATCAGCTCCAGCGGCCGCGGGCGGCTCGGGTCACGCACAGCAACGCGCCGGAGGGCCAGCGCGCTCACAAGAGGGTGACGCCCTTCAGGGGTGGCCAGAATTCCGGCGACGCCTGCCCCCACCGTTCCGAGGCCGAGCAAGCCGATGCCGATCGTCATCCGCGGGAGAAGCGCAATCCTTGGATCCTAGAAATGGCCTGGCTGGCCGTTCCCCTCGCTCAGAACCCTGGCCTGGGTCTGCATGGTTCGGAGGATGTTCAGGAAGCCATTGGCCCGGGAGGGGGTGAGGCTGGCCTGGAGGCCGGTGGCGGTCAGGAAGGCTGGATCGATCTCCACCACCTGCTGCGGGGAGAGTCCGTCCAGCCCCTCGATCAGCAGAGCCAGCAGTCCCTTGGTGATGGCGGCATCGGAGTCGCCCTGCCAGTGAAGCTTGCCCCCCTCGAGAGCACCGACCACGTAAACCTGGCTCACGCAGCCCTTCACCTTGTGGGCTTCGGTGCGGAACTCATCGGGAAGGGGCCTGAGCTTCTTGGCAAGCCAGAGAACATATTCGTAGCGACGTCGGGGATCAGCGGTGCTGCCCAACCGTGCCACGATCTGATCGAGGGCCTCACTGCCGGTCTGAATGCCGGAGCCGCTCATCGGCGTCGACGCCGGAACCTGGCGCAACCCAGACCGCCCAGCACCGTCAGACCCGTGAGGGTGGTGAGGGGAGCCGCCTTCAGCAGGAACTGAGGCCCTGCACTGAGCCGCTCCTGATCAGGGAGCGGCAGTTCCAGGTAATCCCTGTGGCCAGGGCCCTGGTCAACCACCAGCTCCCAGTCCGGGCCCACCCCTTCAGGCAACTGAAACCGGAGCGTGCCGAGAGGGTCTGTGCGGCCCAGTGGAAGCGCGGACCCGTCCGGAGCAACAAGCCGCACCTGGGCATCAGCGGCAGGCTCACCGGTCCCGAACCTGCTCTCAAGCGTCAGGGAATCGGTGAGGCCGCTGACCCGTTCAAGGCTGCTTTCAATCGCATGAGCCCGGGCAGGCGGCTGATTCGTGGCGAGAAGGCCGAGAGCCAGGGAGAGACCGGAAAGCAGCGAGGCAAGCGGGGGTCTGGTGTTCATGGCTTTCAGGTAGCTTTCCAGCGACTGTCACGTTCCCGACCAGCCTGAACCATCCTCACCATCGAGCTCACCATCATCGAGAGAGCTTCGCTGCTCTGGCCCCGGGCCTGAAGCTCGGCAGCAAGCACCTGCTCCGGCGCTGTGGTTCCTGAGCACCCCGAGTGACCGGAGCTGCCCCAGTCAGGGATCGCAGCGAGGGAGCGGGTTGTTGGGAGCGCAGCGAAGAGATCCACAGCCGCCCGGGTCATTCAGACTTCAGCGATCCTTGCAGACGTTTTTCAAGGCTGCGAGCCAGGTTGCAGGGTTGTCAAACAGTGGGCTCAGCAGCGGGCTCAGATCCAGTGAATCCCCTGCTCATCCAGCCAGCCGTCAAAGGGCACATCCCAGGGATCACTGGGAAGCTCCGGGGTGAGGCAGGCGGCCGGAAGCACCGCCACGGCCGGCACCGCCCGCCAGCGCTTGCGGGACCTCAGCCGGTCGTACCAGCCACCTCCCGATCCCAGCCTGATGCCGCGATGATCCAGGGCCAGGGCCGGCACCAGCATCAGCCCAAGATCACCCGGCTTGACAGCCGGTGAGGCAGGGCCAGGGGCAGGGATCCCACAGGCATCAGGGGAGAGCGGAGTGTGTGGTCGCCAGGCTCTGTAAAGCAGTTCCCGCTGCTCCACCACCGGGAGTGCCAGGGAAGGGGCGGCACCGGAGGGTTGAGCCTGAGCCAGGCTGAGCAGGTTGGGCTCATGACCGACGGGCCAGTAGAGCCCGAGTGTCTGCTGAGGAGAGATCAGGCCAGGCAACGCGTGGCGCGCGGCAGCCGCCATGGCCGCCTCAACGGTCTGCATCGCTGCGCGTCGCCGGCGCCGGAACTCACGGCGAAGCAGCTGCTTGGAGGCGGGTCCCATCAACGCTGAAACCAGCCGGTCAGAGCCGCGGCCAGGGCATCAGCGGCATCATCAGGGCGAGGGGGCAGGGCGAGATCAAGTTCACGCATCACGGCTTCCAGCACCTCGTCCTTCTGAGCGTGACCATTGCCGGTGAGCGCCTGCTTGATCTGCATCGGCGGGAACTCCAGCAGGGGGATGCCGAAGCGGGCCAGGGTCATCACGAGAACGCCGCGAGCCTGCACCACCGCGATGGTGGTGCTGGAGCGATAGAAGAAGAATTTCTCCACCACAGCCAGATCGGGCCGCCAGGCACGGACAAGCTGTCTGAGATCGCCGGCGATCTCCACCATCCGCTCTCCCTCAGAGCTGCCTGGGTCCGTTCGGATCATTCCGCAGTCGAGCATCCGCTGGCGGCGGCCGCTGATCTCGATCACGCCATAGCCAACACGGGCCAGGCCTGGATCGATTCCGAGAATGCGCATGCCGGACAAGGTATGGCGACCTGAGCCGGAGTGCCAGGGTGCGGTCCGCGACTCAACTCAGCGGCACCAGCTCAAAAGCAGTGCGATCGGACGGTTCAGGACGCTCGAACACCTTGCAGAACACCTTCACCACACGATCTCCGGAGTCCACCGTCTCCAGAGGGTCCTTGCGCAGGCGATGACGCAGGCAGCAGGCCACAACTCGGGCCACATCATCCTCATCCACCTCGCTGCGACCTTCAAAAGCCGCCAGAGCGCGTGCTGCCCGGTTGGTCACGATGTCGCCCCGAAGACCATCCACATCCAGCTCACCGCAGATGGCTGAAATCCGGATGCGGAGCTCATGGTCGATCCGGACCTGCTGGAGAAGATCCTGAGCCGCGGTCACGCGCGCCTGCAGGCTGTCCTGGTTGGCCTGCAGCGCGGTGTTGAAGCCATCCGGATCCTGGTCGAAAGCGGTGCGCTGGTCCACCACCTGAACGCGCAGCTCAGGATCGCGCACGGTGCGCACCTCCACGCTCATGCCGAAACGGTCGAGAAGCTGGGGCCGCAGCTCACCTTCTTCTGGATTGCCGGAGCCGATCAGAACGAAGCGAGCCGGGTGCCGCACGCTCACACCCTCGCGCTCCACCGTGTTCCAGCCCGAGGCAGCCGAATCGAGCAGAACATCCACCAGATGGTCATCGAGCAGGTTCACCTCATCCACGTAGAGCAGGCCGCGGTTGGCCTTGGCCAGCAGACCCGGCTCGAAGGCGCGGACCCCCTCACTGAGAGCCTTCTCAATGTCGATGGTGCCGCAGAGCCGGTCTTCTGTGGCACCGAGCGGCAGATCCACCATCGGCACCTGACGGGGCTCCACCGGCAGCGGCTCACCCCGCTCGGCCCGGGCCCGCACCTCAACGCTCTGGAGGTCCGGATCGATGGGGGAACTGTTGTAAGGATCACCCGCCACCACCTCGATCTCGGGCAACAGGTCGGCGAGCGCTCGGATCGTGGTGGATTTGCCGGTGCCTCGGTCGCCCATGATCATCACCCCGCCGATGCGCGGGTCGATCACGTTGAGAAGCAGGGCCAGCTTCATCTCCTCCTGCCCCACGATTGCGGTGAAGGGATAGACCCTGCGCTGGCGGGCTGGCGTCACGGGCTTGTGGCTGGAGTCGGCTCGGATTGTTTCACAGGCAGCAGGCTCAGCACCTGGGGAGGGGTGGCATCGGCCGGGTAGATGAGACGCACCCGCAGCTCGCGAGTCTGTCCGGGGGCCAGGCTGACCCGACCCAGCACCGGCCCGGG
The DNA here is from genome assembly GCA_035285465.1 of Cyanobacteriota bacterium. Lineage (GTDB taxonomy): Bacteria > Cyanobacteriota > Cyanobacteriia > PCC-6307 > Cyanobiaceae > UBA5018. The sequence continues at coordinate 14,147 of JAYKHC010000091.1, read as the reverse complement.
CTGCCCGGCACGCAGCACAAGGTGGAAGCCCTGACGGCCGCGGGGCCTGTCCCCCGCCTCCTCGCCATCAAGACCGCTGACCTCCACCGTGCCACGGAACATCACAGCCTGCGCGGGCCTGCTGTTGAAGCGCAGGCCCCCCAGGGGCCGGTCGCCCTTCAGGGGGCTTTCCAGCGCCAGTTCCAGCTGCTGGGGCTGACTGCTGTCATTCCGCAGGGGCAGGCTGAGGTCGTATTCAACGCCGTAATTGCCGTGGGCTGCCCAGGCGGTACCGACGTAGAACCGGCTGAGCTCGGCGGTCTGCACCTGGTCGGTGCCGAGGCTGCCCCGCTCCAGTGAGGCGATCGGCCAGGAGATCGGTGCCCGCTGTGTACTGAGCCAGGGCTGTCCCGGATCGGTGATCCGCGCCCGCCAGACGCTGCCCACCTGCACCCCGCTCACCCGCGAATAGACCATCGATCCTTGGGCGCCGCGCGGTGTCGGGCTGTGTTCACGGGGGCTGAGAGGACCCTCCAGAAGCCGGCTCCAGACTTCGGGGGACGGCGGCTTCCCGCCGATGCCGAAGGCGGCGATGGTGGCCAGATCCACCGGTCCATCGCTGAGCAACCGCAGCTGCAGGTTGCGACCGTTGAGCAGGGGATCGAGCCCCCGCACCGGCAGGGGCAGCACCAGCAGGGCGGTGGGCCCGCCAGCCGGGAGCGTCCAGCCCTGGGGAATCAGGGCGCTGCGCTGTCGCTGCAGCAGCTCGGTGGCCACCCGGCTGCCGGGCCCCGCATAGACGGGCTCCATGCCCTGGGGCAGCAGGGTCGGCAGCGGCAGGAAGGGAGCTCCGGGCTGGGCCGGATCCAGGGATTGCGACAGAGCCGTCGAACCCGCCAGCAGACGCAGCGACACCGGCCTGTCTCCTCGGGGCTGAGCCAGCACGGCGATCCAGAGCGTCGAATCGAGGCTGTCGGGCTGCCCCGCATAGACGTGATGGCTGAACAGGTCGAAGCGACCGGTGAGCGGCAGATCGAGATGGGCCTCCGGCACGCCCCGCCCCCGGCCGGCGAAGGTGGAGATCAGGATCCCCTCGGCGGTGATCAGCTCCGGGTTGTTGTCGTTGACAACAAGCACCTCATCCAGTCCACCGGGAAGGGGTGCCACCGTCTGGGGCCGCAGGACCGCCGGCCTGGCCAGCCCGCCCTGGCTGCCTGTGCCGAGGCCGATCATGGCTCCCATGAGCAGGGCCAGCGCCCTTTGACTGCCGGTCTTCATTTCCGTCCGATGAGTGTTCTGGCCACTTCCGCCGCCATGGCGCGGATCAGATCCGTTGAGCGGGGGTCGTTGAAGGGCCCTTTCACCATGAAAGCCGCAACGGCCCGCTGACCGTTGGGCAGCTGAATCAGCCCACTGTCGGCGTAAGCGATTCCGATGTCACCGGTTTTGTTGTACACGCGGATTCCCAAGGGGAGCAATTCACTGTCGGGGTCGGTGCTGTCCTTGCCAAGCCCCTGGAGCATTCCCAGCGGGATCAGGGTGTTGGTGCGGGAGGTTCCCATGATCTCCCGGAACAGGTCCCTGGCCCTGGGGCTGAGGGTGTCGCCCGTATCCACCAGAGCGATCGAACGGGCGAGATCGCGGCTGCTTGTGGTGTTGGTGCCACCGAGATCAGGCAGCCAGTTGTTCACCACGGTGGAGGACAGTCCCATCACCTGGAATCGGGTGTTGAGCGCAACCTTGCCACCCAGCCGCTTGATCAACAGGTTGGTGGCGCTGTTGTCAGAGACCCGGATCATCTCGGTGGCCGCCTCGAAAAACGGGAATCGTGTTCCCAGAGGCCTGGTGGCCATCCAGCCGGCCCCACCGCCGACCAGCTCCTTGGTGAGCTGCAGGGGTTCGTTCCAGGCCAGCCTGCCGGCATCCAGCTCCTCTAGACCCACCAGAAGAATGGGGGTCTTGATTGAGCTGGCGGCTGGCAACGGCAGGTCGGGCTGCAGCTGCGCAAAGCGACCGTCGTCAAGAACCAGCATGAAGGCGCTTGCCTGAAGACCTTTCTGGGCAGCGGCAAGCTGGGACCAGCGCCTGCTGAGGGCGGGGAGTTCCGTGCGGGGTTCGAAGCTGCCGAGGCTCAGTCCGGGCCTCAGTGGCGTCAACTCAGGGGTTTTTTCCTCCTCGACGCTGGGCTGGCCCACGGACACGAAGGCCAGGCGGGGTGCGAGAAGCTTCAGCACCGTGCCGGTGAGAATCCCGATTCCCACCCCCATCACAACCAACCGGCCCACCAGCAGCACGGGCTTGACCCAGGAACGTTTCGGTGGGCGGATCGGTCGACCTGCCGTCAAGGATTCTGAATCCGGAGTGGGCGCACGCTAAGGGGTCCCCGTGTCCTGTGGAAGCCGCCGACAGGCCCAGCGCATCTGCCGCACCATGCCTCTCAGCAACGCCACCTCGGCATCGTCAACCTGGCCCCGTTGCAGGAGTCCACGCAGCTTCGCCATGCGGGCATGGGCGGTATGGGGGTGGAGGAAACCCACATCCAGCAGCAGGGACTCAGCATCAGCCAGCAGGGCTTCGAGGCGATCCCGACGGGCTGGTTCCCCCTGGGTGAGGACCCCCCTGCTGGCGCCCGCTTCCGCCACGGAGAGCGCCCGCAGACGTTGCAAGGCAACGGCCGCAGCCTGGGCGAGGTTCAGCGAGCTGTAGGCCGGTCCGGTCTGAATCCTGAGCAGACGGCCAGCCAGGAGAAGTTCATCACGACTGAGGCCTCGGTCTTCACGACCGAAAACCAGTGCCGTGCCTGTTCGAGCGTCGGCGCCCAGCAGCCAGGTCAGAGCCTCGTCGGGGGGGGAAGGCGGCAGCGGCTCCCCCTCACCCCGGCCGGTTGTGGCCACCACTCGACCGCAATCAGCAAGCGCGGAGGCCAGAGACGGAAAAACGAGGGCACGCTCCAGCACCGAGACGGCGTGGACAGCCATCCGTCGGGCCTCGTCGCCGCCGTGATCACAACGGGGAGCCACAAGCCTCAGCTGCAGCTTCAAGGGGGCACCGTTGAAGTTGGCGATCGCGCGGGCCACGGATCCCACGTTCCGGGGTCCGCTGGGTTCAACCAGCACCACAGCAACAGCGGGCCGAGGCCTCACACCAGGCTGTGGAGATAGGCCAACAGATCAGCCATCGCCTGGGGCTCAGGTTGAAACCGGGGCATGGGAGGCGTCCGTCCGCTCACCACCTGCCTGATCAGCAGACGATCCGTCTTGCGGGATCCCACGGCATGGAGATCGGGACCCACCAACCCCTGGGCCGCAATGCCGTGACAACCGGCGCAATTGATCATGAACAGCCTCGAACCGTTCTCGGCTGAGCCACGCAGGCTGAGGGTCTGGCGGGTGTAAGGGTCGACCCGCATGGAGGGAAACACCAGCAGAACCAGCAGCAGGCATGCCGCCGCAGCCAGCAAGGCAAGAGCCGTCACCAAGCCTCGCCGCTTCGGGGCCGACGCGACATCAGCCGTGGTGATCGGGGGTTCAGTGGCAAGCGGAGACATCAACAACCATGGCTGGGGGATCGCGGCAGGGCCACTTCCATGGGAAGATTGTGGCGCGACAGCAACCCAAACACGTTCATGATCGAACCCCTGCTCTGCGGCATCGTGCTCGGTCTGATTCCCGTCACACTCGCCGGCCTGTTCGTTGCTGCCTGGAACCAGTATCGCCGCGGCAGTCTTCTCGACGGCTGATCGGCCCATCCCCATCAGGATTCAGGATTGCGTCAGCCTGAGCACCGAGCTGCTTCCGTAACGCCTGCGATCAACAAGGCTCCAACCCTCCGGTGCCCGGAAGGATGTTTCGCTGCGGCATTCCAGCAACATCAGGCCTTTGCTGCTGAGCCACCTTTCACGGGCCACCAGCTCTGCGACCGGCTCCAGCAGCCCCGCTGAGTAGGGCGGGTCTGCGTAGATGAGTTCGAACGGCTGCTCCCCTCTTGCTTCCCATCCGGCCCGAAGCCAACCCAGCACGTCACCGCAGTGAACGCGCAGTTCGGGTTGGGCCAGGCCGGAGGCCACGGCCTCAAGATTGCTTCTCACCACGGCAGCATGGCGCCGATCCCGTTCCACGGCCACCACTCGGGCGGCACCGTGCAGCAAGGCCTCACAGGCCATGGCGCCACTGCCGCTGAACAGATCCAGCCAGGAACATCCCGCCAGACGAGTCGCCAGCAGGTTCATCACGGCCAGCCTGACCCTGGATGGCGTCGGACGCGCTCTGAGACCCGGTGGACTCAGCAGCCGGCGTCCCCCACTCACCCGCAGACTCATGACTGGCGTCGGTGTGTCAACCAGGCCAGCCAGCGCTTCAGCAGCGCCTCCCCTGCCCTGCCGGATTTTTCCGGATGAAACTGGCAGGCCGCCAGAGCTCCCTGCCACACGGCCGCAGTGACGGCTTCGCCGGCGAAGTCAGCGGACGCCGTGACCACCCCTGAATCGCAGGGAACAGCCGCGTAGGAATGAACGAAATACATCCAGCTTTCCGGACAGTCCTGGGGAAGCAGGGGACTGGGCGTGCCAGGGATCAGGGGCTCCCAGCCCATGTGTGGGATCGGGTGACCGGGGCATCGGGGTAGAGCAGTCACCCGTCCAGGAATCAAACCCAGACCGGGCCGGTGGCCCTCGTCGCTGCCATCAAAGAGCAGCTGCAGGCCAAGGCAGATCCCCAGCAGAGCCCCTCCGGAGACACACCAACGGCGAATGGCCTCGGAAAGTCCGGCCTGGTTGAGCCGCTCCATGGCCGGATCAAACGCTCCCACTCCAGGGAGCACCAGGGCATCGCAGCCCTCCATCTGAGCCACCCCCTGAACGGTGACCACCGAGGTGCCATGTCGCTCCAGGGCTCTCTGCACCGAATGGAGGTTTCCCATGCCGTAGTCAATCAACCCGATGCAGCTCATGACGGCAGCTCCTCCATCCGGAGTCCTGGTCGCTCCAGAGCCTCGCAGGGCGGCAGCACCAGACGGTTGAGGTGATCGAGCAACTGGTAGAGCCTGCCGATCCGGCGCTTGTCGTAATGAAAGCGCAGACACGGCCTGAGAATGCCAACGTCATCACACGCCTCACTGGCTTGGATGACACCCTCATCCACAAGGTCGTCAAACAAACGGTTGAGGTCAGCAAGTTGTTCCGGGGTGACGGCCGCATTGAGCAGAAGCTCGATGCGATCGTGACCGAGGTTGGCCGCATGAAAAACCCTGTAAAAGCGACGGATAGCCTCGACTGCATCCGCAGCGGTGCGGACCTGGATCAACAGAGCCTGGTCCTCCTGAGAGATCAGGCCTCGATCGGCCAGGGCTTCCTGAAGATCCCGGCGCCACAGCACCCAGAAATCATCCCCTTCGGGAGCCAGCAGAACCAAAGGGATCGGCGGCGTGCGACCGGTCTGCACCAGAGTCAGCGATTCGCAGAGTTCATCGAGAGTCCCGAAGCCACCGGGCAACACCACCAGGGCATCACTTTCACGCAGGAAAAAAAGTTTCCGGGTGAAGAAATAGCGGAAATGAAGCAGCCGGCCCTCACAACTGCTCACAAAGCGGTTGGGATGCTGTTCAAAAGGAAGGTCTACATTCAAGCCGATGCTGTTCTCACAGCCGGCTCCTTCGTTGGCCGCTTCCATGATCCCCCCCCCGGCGCCTGTCATCACCTCAAAGCCGGCTTCAACGGCGAGCTCAGCCACCTCCCTGGCGAGCGGGTAACAAGGATCCGCCGGCACGGTACGGGCTGATCCAAACACCGTGATCTTGCGGGAGCGCCTTCTGGGGCGAAAAACCTCCAGAGCCTCGCTGATGTCGGCAAGTGCGCCGCTCAGAAGTCGCCATTCGGCATAACCGAATTCGTGGCGACTCACCTGAAGCAGGGAAACCAACGCACGCTCAATCAGGCGACGCTGGGGATGTCCCTCGAGTTGCTCCCCGAGGACATCGAGAGGAGCTCTTCCATGGATGGAGGGAAGTTCGGTCAGAGGTATTTCGAGATGGTTCCGGAAAGGGTGGTCTTCGGCACGGCTCCAACCACTGTGTCAACCTTCTGCCCACCTTTGAACACCATCAGCGTGGGGATGCTCCGAATTCCATATTGGCTGGCCACATTAGGGTTTTCATCGGTATTGAGCTTGAAAACCTTGATCCGGCCTTCAAACTCCTTGGCGATCTCGTCCACAATGGGAGCAACCATGCGGCAGGGCCCGCACCAGGGCGCCCAGAAGTCAACCAGCACTGGTGTGTCACTCTTGAGCACATCCTGCTCAAAGGAAGCGTCGGTGACGGCGGCAGCGCTGGACATCCGGGAGGGGATCAGAATTCCCGGAATTTAGCAACGTCAAACGGAGTGGAACACGGAGCCCTGCTGAAGCGTTGCAGAAGACAAAAAGCCCGGACGCGCCGGGCCGGGGGTGTGAGGAGTGTGCGAGCCGTAGCCCCCACAATCCCAGGATAGAGCCGTGGCTACTTGCCCATCCCGAGCTGCTGGGCCTTCTGGTACACCTTCCCCTCGGTGAGCAGCGAAGGGGCCACCACCACCTCCACCTGTTGCATCTCCCGGATGTTGCGGGCACCGAGGGTGCCCATGGAGGTGCGGATACAACCGAGAAGATTCTGAGTGCCGTCATCGAGAGACGCGGGTCCTCGCAGGATCGTCTCCAGGGTTCCGGTTGTGCCCACCTGAATTCGGGTACCTCGCGGCAGCACCGGGCTGGGAGTGGCCATCCCCCAGTGAAAACCACGCCCCGGGGCTTCAGCAGCCCGGGCGATCGGTGAACCGATCATCACGGCATCGGCGCCACAGGCCAGACATTTGCAGATATCCCCACCGGTGACGATGCCCCCATCGGCAATGATCGGGACGGCACGTCCCGTCTCGGCCTGAAAGTGATCACGGGCCGCTGCGCAGTCGGCCACGGCGGTGGCCTGAGGAATACCGATTCCCAGCACACCTCGGCTGGTACAGGCGGCTCCGGGCCCGATTCCCACCATCACTCCGGCCGCTCCGGCATGCATCAGCTGCAGAGCCACCTCGTAGGTGACGCAATTCCCGATCACGACCGGCACCCCGAAGGTCCGGCAGAGGGCCTCAAGATCCAGGCTCTCCTGCCCGGAAAGGCCGATGTGCTCCGTGCTGACAACGGTGGCCTGCACAAAGAACAGATCGGCGCCAGCCTCGGCGATGGCCTTCCCGAATCGAAGCGCCGCCACAGGAGTGGCGCTCACGGCGGCGATTCCTCCACCCTTTTTGATCTCGGCGATGCGCTGACGGATCAATTCCTCCCGCACCGGTTGGCTGTAGAGCTCCTGCATCAGAGGCACAAAGGCCTGCTTCCCCACCGACGCGATCCGGTCGAGCACCGGGTCGGGGTCGTCATATCGACACTGCACGCCTTCCAGGTTCAGCACACCCAGAGCACCCTGACGGGTCAGTTCCGTGGCCATGCCCACATCCACCACACCATCCATGGCGCTGGCGATGATCGGGATCTCCCGCTTGATCCCGCCCAGGCTCCAGCTGCTGTCGGTGGCAGCTGGATCAACGGTGCGCGGGCCGGGAACCAGCGCGATCTCGTCGATGCCATAGGCGCGCCGAACAGACCTGAACCGGCCGAGCTGAATGTCCACCTGGAGCGCTGACGCAGTGGCGTCAAGCTATCAACGGGCCCGTTGGCTTTGAAATGACGGGAGGATCAGGCTCCCCGGAAAGCCTGCCAGCGCTGGCGGAACTGATCGAGCAGCTGCTGACGGTCGCGGCTGCGGATCAGACGCGGTGCTCCGTGCTGCAGAAGCCAGCAGACCCCGACCAGCTCCAGCAGGCCCGGGAGCAACGGAATGCTGTGGAGAGCCGTGAGCAAGGCTCCGTAGACCCGAAGCAGCAGCAGGACTCCCAGGATGGCGCCCAAACCTGGCAGTGAGGACCGGGTCCGGTGCCAGATCTGGGCTGCCTGACCACTGGACAGCCAGGCTCTCAACTTGTCAACGAGGATCTGCCATTCCCCACCCTCCTCGGGATGGGGACCGGAGGCTGAAGGGGATGCCGGGAGAAGGGTTGAGCTGCCCAGTGTGGGTTCGGCGCCGCCTGGGTTGCCGGGGGTGTCAACCATGATGGACGCAGGGAATCAACCGCTGGACAGGAGCTTAGAGGCGTTTCAAGGCTGATCAGGGCTCAAGCGGGATCAGGGTGGGACGACTGCCGAGAGGTCGCAGCGGTTGGCGCAGCGGGAAGCGGCCCTCACGAAGCTCGAGGGCCAGATGCTCGGCGAAGGCTTCAGCAAGCCGCGGACTGAACGCCGGGGCACAGCGGAGGGTCCGCCCCTGAAGGACGAACCGGCCACGCTCCAGGTCGGCGTAGCTCACGCGATCCAGCATCGGTTTGAGACGGCGTGGAATCCCCAGATCAATCACCGGGGCCACCAGCCTGTCTGCTCCCGCCGCAGCCTGACGGGCCATCGCGGCCGTCAGTAACGCGACCGGTGCAGCGGTGGCCACGAGCAGGCCGGCACCATGCCCCTCGAACCTGCAGGCCCTCAGCCAGGCGGGGTCCAGTCCATGCAGATCGACACTCACCGCCGCGCTCGCCCCGGGGGCCAGCGCATGGCCCAGGGGCGAGCGCGGCACTCCTGGCTGGTGAGCACCACCGGCACCGACCACCCAGCCGATTCCGCCGGCCACCAGCACCGGGGAGCCCGGCCCCAGCTGAGCCAGGCCCGGCATTGTGAACCCGATGCTTCCTGCGCCCGCGCAGCCGTACAGCGCACTCCCCAGACCCCCGAGGAGCGGCCCCCATCCCGTGGGGGTCAGCCCGGGCGCACTGCTGACAGCCACGATGGCGTTCTCGGCGATCGCCCGATGCAACACAAGTCGGGCCACTCCGATCTGATCAAGCCTCAAGGTGGTGTGCAGCTCGTCACGCGGATGAAGCGTCCCGGCAGCACCGCTGGCAGCCAGCCTGACCGAACGGCCGTTCAGCAGCGCACCGAGGATCGGTGCGCCTTCCGCGGGCAGCACCAGCTCTCCGGAACCTGAGCCGCACAAAGCATCCACGCCATCCAGCCGCACTCTCTGAAAGCGGATCGGGGGATCGCTCGGTCCGAGCGCCAGGTGAATCGAGAACTGATCGGTGAAGCCGGCATCGGCAACCGCCAGCACATGGGTGCTGGCAAAGGCCTGCTCGAGGCCCTCTCGCGCCACGAGAGTCCTGAACTCACCCGCCGTTCGCACCAGCAGATCCCCAGCCGCCTGAAGCTCCAGCAGGGTCGACTCCGTGCGAGCCGGGGCTTGACGAGATCTCTTGGTGGAGAAGTGACTCAACGGTCGTTGCCGGGCACTCACCAGTAGAGTGGCAGGGGTTACAGGCGCCTCTGCATGGCCGAATCCACCGGAGCCTTGACCCCCGGTGATTCCGACGGACGGATCATCCAGACCGACCTTCGTAACGAGATGTCGCGCTCCTATCTGGAGTATGCGATGAGCGTGATCGTGGGCCGGGCCCTGCCCGATGCCCGCGACGGTCTCAAGCCCGTGCATCGCCGGATCCTCTACGCGATGTACGAGCTGGGGCTCACCAGTGACCGGCCCTACCGCAAATGCGCCCGCGTGGTGGGTGAGGTGCTCGGCAAATACCATCCCCACGGCGACACGGCTGTCTACGACGCCCTGGTGCGCATGGCGCAGGACTTCTCCCTGCGCATGCCGTTGATCGACGGCCACGGCAACTTCGGGTCCGTCGACAACGACCCGCCTGCCGCCATGCGGTACACCGAATCGCGGCTGCAAGCGCTCACCACTGATGCCCTGCTGGAGGACATCGAGAGCGAAACCGTCGATTTCGTTGACAACTTCGATGGCAGCCAACAGGAGCCCACGGTGCTGCCGGCCCGGCTGCCTCAGCTGCTCCTCAACGGCTCCTCCGGCATCGCCGTGGGGATGGCCACCAACATCCCGCCCCACAACCCCGGCGAGCTGATCGAGGGGCTGCTGGCCCTGATCGCCAACCCCGAGCTCAGTGACCGGGAGCTGCAGAGCCTGATCCCCGGCCCCGACTTCCCCACGGGCGGCCAGATTCTCGGCCGCAGTGGCATCCGGGAGATCTACTCAACCGGCCGTGGCTCGGTCACCATGCGTGGCGTGGCCGCGATCGAAACGATCGAGGCCCCCGGCCGGCCCGACAGGGATGCGGTGATCATCAACGAATTGCCTTATCAAACCAACAAGGCGGCCCTGATCGAGCGCATCGCCGAACTGGTGAACGACAAGAAACTGGAAGGGATCTCAGACATCCGCGACGAATCCGACCGCGATGGCATGCGGATCGTGGTGGAACTGCGACGGGACGCCTATCCCCAGGTGGTGTTGAACAACCTGTTCAAGCTCACTCCGCTCCAGAGCAATTTCAATGCTTACATGCTGGCCCTGGTGGGCAGCGAACCGGTGCTGCTCAACCTGCGGCGGATGTTGGCGGTCTTCCTCGACTTCCGCGTCGAAACCGTCGAGCGGCGCACCCGCTATCTGCTGCGCAAGGCCGAGGAGCGCGATCACATCCTGATGGGCCTGCTGGTGGCCCTCGACAACCTCGACGCCATCATTGCCCTGATTCGTGGCGCGGCCGACACGGCCACTGCTCGCGAGGGATTGATTGCCGGATTCGGCCTGAGTGAGATCCAGGCCGATGCCATCCTGCAGATGCAGCTGCGACGACTCACGGCACTGGAGGCTGACAAGATCCGGCTGGAGCATGAAGATCTGCTTGCCAGAATCACCGACTACAAAGATATTCTCGCCCGACGTGAGCGGGTGTTCGGAATCATCACGGAGGAGCTCACGGCCCTCAGGGACCGCTACAGCTCACCGCGCCGCACGGAGATTCTTGATCTGGAGGGCGGGCTTGAAGACATCGATCTGATTGCCAACGAGCGGTCGGTGGTCCTGCTCACCGAAAATGGGTATCTCAAGCGGATGCCTGTCAGCGAATTCGAGTCCACCAGCCGCGGAACCCGCGGCAAGGCCGGCACCCGAAGCCAAGGCGAAGAGGCGGTGAAGCTGTTCATCAGCTGCAACGATCACGACAAACTGTTGTTGTTCAGCGACCGCGGGGTGGTGTACTCCCTGCCGGCTTACCGGGTGCCGCTCTGCAGCCGAGCCGCCAAGGGAACCCCGATCGTGCAGATGCTGCCGATTCCGCGCGAGGAGCTGATCACCTCTCTGCTGGCAGTGAGTGAATTCGCCGACGATGGTGTGCTGGTGATGCTCACCAGCGGTGGGTTCATCAAACGAACTCTGCTCTCAGCCTTCTCCAACATCCGCTCCAATGGTCTGATCGCCATCTCTCTTGAGCAGGGGGATGCCCTCAGCTGGGTGCGGCTGGCTCTCCCCGGCGACAGCATCCTGATCGGCTCATCCGCTGGCATGACCATCCATTTTCGCCTCAGCGACGAGGAGCTTCGCCCCCTCGGCCGCACGGCACGGGGGGTGAGAGCGATGACCCTGCGCAGCGGCGACCACCTGGTGAGCATGGATGTGCTGCCTGCACACCTGGCTGATCAGGTCGCCAACAGTTCCCCCCGGGACGATGAGGAGGCTGAGGAGGTCCCGGCCAGTGAAGGGCCCTGGGTCCTGGTGGCCAGTGCCTGCGGCCTCGGCAAGCGGGTGCCGGTGCACCAGTTCCGACTGCAGAAGCGGGCTGGCATGGGTCTGCGTGCCATCAAATTCCGGCGGCAGGGGGACGTGCTGATCGGCCTGAAGGTGCTGGGCTCCGGCGAGGAACTGCTGCTGGTGAGTGAACGGGGTGTGATCGTTCGCACACGAGCTGATGCCGTGCCGGAGCAGTCGAGAGCCGCGACGGGGGTGCGGCTGCAGAAACTTGACTCAGGAGACCGCCTCGCCGAGGTGGTCCTGGTTCCACCAGCCCATGAGGATGAGCTTTCGGCTGATCCGGGCTCCCAGGCGGAAGCTCCATCCCCCGACACTTCTGCCCTCGGGTGAGCGGAATGAATCAGGCGGGGGTTCGCTGCTGGATCGCCAACACCATCACGGATCTGATCCAGGGCGATGTGCACGAGCACCTGCCCCTCGAGAGAATCCCTCTGAAGGGCGATGTGCTCGGTCTCGGCACAACCACAAGCCTCGACAACGGGGAGCTCACCTTCCTTCACAACCCTGAAGACGGAGACACCACGATCTGGAAATGCCAGGCCAGCGACGGTGGGGTGCGTGCACTGCACCCCGGCGACGGCAGCAGCCACTTCCCCTACGTCTGCTTCAGCAGCGACGCCAGTTCTGTTCGCACTCCAGTGGATGTTGCATCGCTGGGAGACGTTGAAGGGGAGCCTCTTCAGAATCTGGTGGGAGAGGCGATTGCCAGGCTCTGCGGCGAGCAGTGCCTTGAGGAGGCTCCGATCTATGGGGTGAGGCTGGTTTCTGAGTGGACCTCTCTGGTGATCACCGTGGCTTCCAAGCTGTGCATGGGCCAGCAGCGCCGAAACCTGGCTGTGGCCACCAATGCATCGAGCACGGACACAGCCTCTCGCAACATCTACCAATTGCTGCAGCACTACCGTCTGGCCGAAATGGATCCCGGAGCCCCGGATGATCCGATCCGTTATCTGGGCCGATCTCTTCAATGGGATTGCTGCGGCTTCTACGACACCTCACCAGCCAGCGGACGCGTCACCGTTCCCGACCCCATGGCCCATCTTCACCTGCATGGCTGCAGCACCGACCTGCGCCACGGTGGTCATCTGCACCACGAGCATCCAGGCACTCGGCTCAAAAAGCTGAACACTCTGGTGATCTACCCCTTGAAACAGCTCCATCAGCTCGGGAGCGATCTGGGTGTGGGGAACCTCTCCTTTGCTGATGGCCAGGCACGGTTCACCATCACCAATCACGGCACCATGGATGTCAGCGACGTCGGAGTCGCTGTGGTGGTGGATGACCGTTACAGCAACCACCGGTATCTGAGGATTCCCTGGCTCGCCGCTGGTGGCAGCGAAACTTTCGAGGTGCCCCTGAACCTGCTCTCGGGCCCCCACCGTCTCGAGGTGATTGCCGACCCGGAACATCAGATCATTGAAGCTGAAGCGGATCGGTTCAACAACAGCGCCAGACTGGACGTTCAGATCTAAACGAACATCCACAAGAATTCATTCCTGGTCATGGAAGCCAAAAGCCGTTCCATTACCATGCAACGGCTTTCATGTCATCAGCGACTTCAACCTGATCGAACACATCTGACGAATCGCCACCTTGAATTCACCGATACTCTGCATCTCAAGACCTCCAAACATGGCTTGCGCGGATCTTCCGCAGTCGCAGATCAGGTCCGCCTGAGCTGAGCAGCCGCCTCCAACAGGCTCTGATGCCATGCTGCAACCCGATGGCAGCCACCGACTCCGCTTTGGCCGGTTCAACATTCGATTGTCTGGTTCTGGGCGGGGGCCCCGCCGCGTTCAGCATCGCGGCAGCGCTGGCTGAACATCAGCTGCAGGTGGCCCTGTTGTCGCCCCATGATCCCCGAGCTCAATGGCCCAACACCTACGGGATCTGGGGTGAGGAGCTGGATGGTCTGGGCCTGGGCCACCTGCTGGAGCATCGCTGGAGCCATACCGTGAGCCATTTCGGTGCAGGTTCCGAGGATCCTGGCGCTGCAGCCAACACTCCAACGCCCCACCACCGCGACTACGGCCTGTTCAACCGCCAGGCCCTCCAGCAACATTGGCTGACGAGCTGTCAACGCCACGGGGTTGAGTTCCTGGTGGGCACTGCTGCTCACCATCAGCTCGTCGAGGGTGGTGCCGTCGCTGAGCTCATCACGGCCGAGGAGGTTTGCCATCGCGCCAGGCTGGTGATTGATGCGAGCGGCCACAAACCTGTGCTGGTGAAGCGCCCTGAGGAAGGACCGGTGGCGGGGCAGGCGGCCTACGGCATCGTGGGCCGTTTCTCAGCACCGCCTGTTGAGCCTGGCCAGTTCGTGTTGATGGACTACCGCTGCGATCACCTCAGCAGCGAGGAGTGCCAGCAGCCGCCCACCTTTCTCTATGCCATGGATCTGGGAGATGGTGTTTTTTTTGTGGAGGAAACCTCGCTCGCCCTCGCGCCGCCTGTTCCCTATTCGTTGCTGCAGCAGAGGCTGAAGCAGC
>JAYKHC010000090.1:0-15127 GCA_035285465.1 Cyanobacteriota bacterium | reverse complement strand
TTGTGGCGGCGGCCCTGGAGGCGGCCGCCACCGGCTGGAAGGGCCTCAATGCCGCCCTCGCCCTCGGCACCCGCCATGGGGAGGAGCTGGGCTGGGCCGGAGCCGAGGGCCTGGAGCCCGACGCCCTCAGCCCAGAGTTAGCCGGCAGCCGGGAGCGCTTCATCGCCGCCATGGACGATGACCTCAACACCTCCGCAGCCCTCGGGGAATTGTTTGAGCTGGCCCGCCCCCTGCGGGCCCTGGCCAACCAGCTGCAGATCCACGAAGCGCCCACGAGCACCCAGCGGGAGCTGCAGCCCCGTTGGCAGGTGCTGGTCGAGCTGGCGGGGGTGTTGGGGCTGCAGGCGGAAGGGGAGAGCCCGGGGCCTGACGGGGAGGGATTGGCGGCGGAGACCATCGAGGCCCTGGTGGAGGAGCGCAGGGCGGCCAAGGCGGCCCGCAACTTCGCGGAAGCGGATCGCATCCGGGCCGAGCTGCGGGATCAGGGGGTGGAGCTGGTGGATAAACCCGGAGGCGTAACCCTCTGGATCCGGGAGTAAGCCCCCTGCAGCTGGCCGCCTTCGGCCTGGCCAGTTTGGCGGTGATGGGCAACGACGCCCTCCAGACCCTGGGACCCTTTCTGGCGGCCCAGCGCTGGCGCAGCAGCCGGCTGGGGCAGGGGCTGTTCCTCGCCTCGGTGCTCTGTGCCGTGCTGCTGCTGAGCTGGTGGGCCGGCGAGGGGGATCCGGCCTGGGGGCGGCTGGAGCGCTTTCCCCTCCCGGATCGCTGGCGCTGGATCGATCTGCTGCCCCTGCTGAGCCTGCTGGCCCTCACCCGCTTCGGCCTGCCCGTGAGCACTTCCTTCCTGGTGCTCACGGCCGTGGCCCCCCTGGAGGTGGGGGGAATGCTGCGCAAGTCGGTAGCGGGCTATGGGGTGGCCTTCCTGGTGGCCGCCCTGGTCTACGGGGTTTGTGCCCCCTGGCTGGAGGGAACGCGGGCGGAGCCAGGGCGCTCCACAGACCCCGCGGCGCCCTTGTCAAACCCCGTTTCTCCCGCAAAAGGCGCCGCCCTCTCGCTTGCCCTGCCATGGCTGGCCACCGGGGCCCTCTGGAGCCAGTGGCTGATCCAGGACCTGGCCAATATTTATGTGTATCTGCCCCGCCGGCTCACCCTGCCGGAGCTGCTTGTCACCCTGGTGGTGCTCTGCGGCGCCGTGGGGCTGGTGGTGGGCCTGGGCGGGGGGCCGATCCAGGGGAGGCTGGCCAGCAAGAGCCGGGTCGAGGATCCCCGCTCCACCACGGTGATCAGCCTGCTCTACAGCCTGGTGCTGCTGGCGTTTCTGGGGGGCAACCGGCTGCCGATGAGCACCTCCTGGCTGTTTCTGGGGCTGCTGGCGGGCCGGGAGCTGGGGCTGGGCTGGCGGGGGCTGGGGCGTCCGGCCCGGGCGAGCGTTGTGGATCTCAGTCTGGATCTGCTGCGGGCGGGGGCGGGGCTGGCGACGAGCCTGGCGGTGGCCCTGCTGGTGGCCGCTGATCCCGCATGAGCGCTTCAATTTTGCGGATGCGCACCAGGGTGCTGCGCCACACCTCCAGACGAAAGCGCTGGTCGTCGTTCCCGCCCTCCGCGTCCTGGGCCGCCTGGGCCACGAGGGCCTCCGGATCCTCCCCCCGCTCAAACGCATCCCAGAGCTCCCGCTCCAGGCGGGCCCGGGCGATGAAGTTCCAGCGATCCAGCCAGGCCATGGGATGCACTCCTCTGGGCCAAGTCAACCGCGTCAGCCCGCCGCAGGCGGTGGGAGACTGGGCACCTTCGCCGGCGGAGAGGGTGAGATGAAGGCCATCAGTGTGCTGGGCTCCACGGGCTCCATCGGCACCCAAACCCTGGAGATCGTGGAGGACTTCCCCGATCGCTTCCAGGTGGTGGCCCTCACCGCCAACCGCAACCTGGACCTACTGATCGAGCAGATCCTGCGGCACCAGCCCGAGGTGGTGGCCCTGGCGGACGGGGAGCAGGTGGGGGCTCTAAGGGAGCGGCTCGCTTCCCTGGAGCCCCAGCGGCCGCCGCTCCGGCTGCCCGAGATCCTGGGGGGCAATGAGGGGCTGGAGGCCGCCGCCGCCTGGCCCACCGCCGATCTGGTGGTGACGGGCATCGTGGGCTGCGCGGGTCTGCTGCCCACCCTGGCGGCGATTCGGGCAGGGAAGGACCTGGCCTTGGCCAACAAGGAAACCCTCATCGCCGCGGGGCCGGTGGTGCTGCCGGAGCTGGAGAAGAGCGGCAGCCGGCTGCTGCCGGCCGATTCGGAGCACTCGGCCATCTTCCAGTGCCTGCAGGGCACCCCCTGGCCCGACACGGCCCGGCTCTGCATCGGCCGCCCCACGCCGGGCCTGCGCCGCATCCAGCTCACGGCCAGCGGTGGAGCGTTTCGCGACTGGGCTCCGGCTGATCTGGCCAAGGCCACGGTGGCCGATGCCACCAGCCATCCCAACTGGACGATGGGCCGCAAGATCACGGTGGATTCGGCCAGCCTGATGAATAAGGGCCTGGAGGTGATCGAGGCCCACTATCTGTTTGGGCTCGATTACGACCACATCGAGATCGTGATCCACCCCCAATCGATCATCCATTCGATGGTGGAGCTGGCCGATTCCTCCGTGCTGGCCCAGCTGGGCTGGCCCGACATGAAACTGCCGATCCTCTGCTGCCTGAGCTGGCCCGAGCGGATCGAAACTCCCTGGCGACGCCTGGACCTCACCGCCCTGGGGTCGCTCACCTTCCGGCAGCCCGACCCGGCGCGCTACCCCTGCATGGAACTGGCCTACGCGGCCGGGCGCGCCGGCGGCACCATGCCCGCAGCCATGAACGCCGCCAATGAGCAGGCTGTGGCCCTTTTCCTGGAGGAACAGGTGCATTTCCTCGACATCCCACGATTGATCGAGGCGGTGTGCGAGCGGCACAAGGCCGACCTCAAGGCCGATCCCTCCCTGGCCGATGTGCTGGCCGTGGACACCTGGGCCCGCCAGGCGGTGCGTGAGGCTGCAGCCCGGCTGCAGGCCAGGGTTCCAGCGGCCCTGCCGGGATGACCCGGGCTTCGATGCCTGCCCCCCCTGTGTGGGTGAGCCATCACCTGCTGCTCTGCGCCACCCCCACCAAGGCGCTCTGCTGCCCCGATCCGTCTGTCGGTGCCGCCAGCTGGGATGCGCTCAAGCGATTGGTGAGGCAGCTGGGGCTGGAAGATCCGGCCCGGCCCCAGGGCGTGGTGCTGCGCAGCAAAGCCGACTGCCTTCGCATCTGCTCAGGGGGGCCGGTGCTGCTGATCTGGCCGGATGGGGTGGTTTATGGCGGCGTGACGCCCGAACGGCTGGAGCGGATCGTGCGCGAGCACGTGATCGAGGGCTCCCCGGTGGAGGCCTGGGTGGTGCAGCGCATGGCCCTCAGGAATCCAGCAACCGCCTGAGCCAGCACGCCGTGAGGCGATCACTCCAACAGCCGATGGCCATCGAATCGCCGTGGCTCTGAAATCCGCCATGGCCTCCTCTCGACGTGAGCAGCACCTCCAGCCGGCCGGGATCCGGCAGGCGAGCCAGACTGACGGCCGGACCTGCCGGCACCCAGGGGTCATCAAGAGCCTGCACCAGAAGCATGCGGGGCAGCCTCGCCCGTTGGCGAGGGTCCAGCAGAGCGGGAAGCGGGCTGGCCTGGTTGTAGTACTCGTCCACAGATCGGTAGCCCCAGCGCGGGGCCGTGATCGCCGCATCAAAACTGCGGATTGAGCGGAGACCGGCGTTTTCCAGGATGTCCCGCTCACGGGGTGGCAGGCCGAAGGGATCGGCCAGCACCTGGGCCTTCAGGCGCCGAAGCAGCCACCCCTGGTAGAGGGTGTTCCGAGGCTCTTCGATGCGCACGGTGCAGGTCTGCAGATCGAGAGGGCTGCTGATGCAGACCAGTCCGTCCAACCGGTCCGGGGAGGCTTGTACGGCCCTGAGCAGCTGGGTGCCACCCAGAGACAGCCCCACCCCGAACAGGGGCCTTCCCTCCGCGAACTCACGGGCCCGTGCCAGTGCCGGCAGCAGATCGGCTGAGCTGTCGGCGGCATAGCTTCCGGGAGCGAGTGAACGCCCGGCGCCGGCACCGCGCAGGTTGAGACGCAACACCATCAGTCCGGCCTTCTGCAGAGCCAACCCCAGCCGCCGGGGAGCGCAGTGGGCACTCGAACCGGCCAGTCCATGCACCACAACCACCAGGGCAGCCGGCTTGCGGTCTGCAGCCAGAGAGGGTTCGAGGAATCCCGCCAGGCGATCCTCAGGCCGGGATCGCCCCAACCCCGCGGGTCGGCCCGCCGGGAGTTCAATCAGCTGGCCTGTTTCCGGGTGACTGCCGCGATCCAGCAGGCTGTCGTGCAGGGTCTGAAGATCAGCGCCCATCCAGGGGAAGCGCTCCTGAAACGGCTCCATCCCGAGCGACCGGAGCAGAGCAGCGGCCATCAGATCAGGGGCAGCAACTCCTGTTCCACAGCAGCGGCCTGGAGACGATTGCCCTGGTGCCGCAGCCACCGTGCCCTGAGAATGATCGGATCAAGGTCACATTCCCGCTGCCAGCAGCTTTCGAGCAGGTGTCGGCGTCGTTCCTCTGAGAGGGTCCAGAGGTTGGGGCGATCGCTGGGGTGGTCCATGGCGCATGGGTCCGGCTCCAGCCGACTTGAGTGACCTGGCGAGCAACTTAGGCAGTGATCTGAATCTGCCCATGGGTCAGATCACCTATGGGGGCTTGCCCGGCCACTCCACAATGTCGGCATGGGGATCCCCTCCTTCACGGTTGAACGGACCGAGCGGACGCTGAAACCCCGGCACTGGCAGAGCCACCTGATCCAGCTGCTGCGGGCTCGCCTGGTTCAATCCGAGCCCGGTGGCCATGACGTGCTCGTTCATGCCGGCCCCGGCGCCGGCAAGACGATCGGGGCTCTGCTGAGTTTCCAGACCCTGCTTCGGGAGCGCAGGCTCGATCGCTTCCTGGTGTTCTGTCACCGGATGTCGATCGCGGAACAATGGCAGCAGGCCGCCAGCCGGCTGGGGTTACGGCTGCTGCCGTGGGACCACACCGCTTCCCTCGATCCAGGCGGCTGGGACGGACAGCTGATCAGTTATCAGGGTGCCGGGCGACACCGCGATCGTCTCCAGCAGCTGCTGCCTCAGCTTGGGCTTGGGCGCTGGCTGGCGATCGCCGATGAAGTGCACCATCTTGGCCTCGATCCGGATGAACCGGAAGCAGCGGGCTGGGGTCATGCCTTCAGCCAGCTGACCGTGGGCGCCCAGCTCCGACTGGGCCTCACCGGCACCCCGTTCCGGGCTGACAACCTGGCGTTCTGCGCCGCGCGGCGCCTGAGGATTCAACAGGGAGATGGGTTCGTGGAACAGATTGAGCCCGACCTCTGCGTCGAACCGCGTCAGCTGATCGAACAGGGCGATGTCCGCCCACTGGAATTCCGCTTTCAGGACGGCTGGGTCGACCATGGTCGCCGCAACCAGTCCGAACCTCTGGAACCCTCTCCGCTCTCCGTGGAGCATCGCGAGAGTTGGCGGGCTCGGAACCTGCGTCGGGCCATTCAGCTGACTGATCCGAGTGGAATCGCCCGGGTGCTGCTGCAGCAGGCCCGGGGGCAACTGGAGCAGGTGCGTGTCCATCACCCCGGGGCCGCGGGAATGGTGGTGGCTCGCGACATCGCCCATGCCCGCACGGTGACCGACTTCCTCGAAGCGCAGGGCGACCGGGCGATGTTGGTGCACTCTCAGGCTGCCGAGGCTCCAGCCGCGCTGGCCGCGTTCCGGGAGGGTACGGCGGACTGGCTGGTGAGCATCGACATGTGTGCCGAAGGCTTTGATGCCCCCCGGGTGCGGGTGGTGGCGTACCTCACCACGGTGGTGACGCGAAGCCGTTTCGTCCAGGCCATCACCAGGGCTGTACGCGTCGATGCCACCCGCGCAGCCCTGGAAGAGGTTCCCCGTCACCCCTCCTACATCTATGCGGTGGCCGACCCCCTGCTGATCAGCCATGCCCGGGGCTGGTCTCTGCGGGAGCCTTACGAGGTGCGCGCGCGCTCCTTGGTGGAAGAGGGGGTGCCTGGACAGCCGGGTCCTCCATCCCGGCCGCTCGAAGCGCTCGGGGAACGCACCGGAGAGATCATCCGCATGAAGGGGCCCGAACTGCCGTCTTTTTTACGCCGTTCCGCATAAGCCAGCTGACGAAATCAGCTTGCAGCTGATCTGCAGCAACGAAATCAAGTGCGACGTTGTGTCAATCAATACTTCCTGCTGGCGGAGCGCTCGGCATTGTGGGCGGGCCAGTGCAGGGCCTGTTTGCCATGGAAGCGGACGACCGGACCGAAGCCGAGAGGCCTCTCCGCGCCTTCGATGCCCCTGTTCATCGGCGCATCACCGTGGCTGTCAGCTGGGCCATGGCTCGTGCTGCCACCCTCGATTGCCAGGAGCACTTCGAGGAAAGCTTTGCTCTGAATGAGGAGTTCCGCGAATGGCTTCTCTGCGTGGAAGAACACCCCGAGCTGCTCGATTCCAGCGTGTTAATGGTCCCCGGCAAATGGGGTGGAAAAGTTCAACCTGAGAGTGATGGATTGCTGGAGATCTGAGCCTGAATGACTCGACCATGACGCCGGGCCGGATCGCCACAACCCGGAGCAGGGGGCTCTACGCTTAAGCGTAGTCATTCCGCTTAAGCAGCCTTGGTCGCTTCTCCTTCCCGTCGCGAAGAGT
The DNA here is from genome assembly GCA_035285465.1 of Cyanobacteriota bacterium. Lineage (GTDB taxonomy): Bacteria > Cyanobacteriota > Cyanobacteriia > PCC-6307 > Cyanobiaceae > UBA5018. The sequence continues at coordinate 8,387 of JAYKHC010000090.1, read as the reverse complement.
CCGGTCCAGCGGCCTCCGGCTCGACTTCCGCCATTGAGAACCTGGTGATCGTGGGCTCCGGGCCCGCTGGCTTCACGGCCGCCCTTTATGCCGCTCGGGCCAATCTGGCTCCCCTGCTCATCACCGGTTTCCAGGACGGGGGCATTCCTGGAGGTCAGCTGATGACAACCACCCATGTGGAGAATTACCCAGGCTTTCCTGATGGGATCCTCGGGCCGGATCTGATGGATCGGATGCGCTCCCAGGCCGTGCGCTGGGGAACACGGCTGGTGGAGGCCGACGCCTCCTCCCTGGATCTTTCGCAACGTCCATTCAGAATCACGGCCGACGACCAGACCTTCCAGACGCACAGCCTGATCCTGGCGACCGGGGCCCGTGCCAACCGCCTCGGGCTTCCCAGCGAGGCGAGATTCTGGAGCCGGGGCATCAGTGCCTGTGCCATCTGTGACGGTGCTACACCCCAGTTCCGGGGAGAGCCTGTCGCTGTGGTGGGAGGAGGAGATTCAGCCTGCGAAGAGGCGGTTTATCTCACCAAGTACGGAAGCCATGTGCATCTGATCGTTCGCTCGGATCGGCTCCGTGCCAGCGCGGCCATGGCTGACCGGGTGCTGGCCAACGCGGCCATCACCGTTCACTGGAACCGCCGGGTGGAGGACGCCTTCGGTGGTGACTGGCTGGAGGGTGTCACCCTTGAGGATCCGGCCGGCGGCGGCAGGGAAACGCTGTCGGTACGGGGCCTGTTCTATGCCATCGGTCACACCCCCAACACCCGTCTTTTCCAGCACCAGCTGGATCTTGACGGACATGGATACCTCCAGACGCTGCCAGGACGCCCGGAAACCAGCAAGGAAGGAGTCTTCGCTGCGGGAGACGTGGCCGATGCCGAGTGGCGACAAGGAATCACAGCCGCAGGCAGCGGTTGCCAGGCAGCGCTGGCAGCCGAGCGCTGGCTCAGTCATCACAACCTTGCCGTCACGGTGAGTCACACCCCCGTGGATCCTGATCCTGCCGAGGAGACCCAGCCTGGAGCCGCTGTCAGTGATGAGCAGAACTTTGAGGCCGGGGCCATCTGGCAGAAGGGTGGGTATGCCCTGCGCCGTCTCTATCACGAGACATCAAAACCTCTGCTCGTGGTCTACACCTCCCCGACCTGTGGTCCCTGCCATGTGCTGAAGCCCCAGCTCAAACGGGTTCTTGATGAGCTTGGCGGAGCTGCCCAAGGTGTTGAGATCGACATCGAAGCCGATCAGGACATCGCCCGCCAGGCAGGGGTTTCAGGCACACCAACCGTTCAGGTCTTCCATCACAAGGAACTCCGGCACACCTTCCGCGGCGTGAAGCAGCGCAGTGAATTCAGATCTGCACTCGCCAACCTGATCGAGGTCTGAAGTTCAACGTCGCCGTGGCCCCCCGGGGCGGTTTCCCCCGGGGCGCGGCCCGCCAGCTCCGGCGTTGCGCTCCCGGTAGGTGATCCGTCCCCGGGTCAGGTCATAGGGCGAAATTTCGACCAGAACCTTGTCACCTGCCAGAAGTTTGATGCGGAATTTGGTGAGTTTTCCCGCTGCCCTGCAGAGGCACTGGTGTCCGGCGGGCTGCTCCAGGGTGACCAGGTAGAACCCATTCCCTTGTTCTTTCTCAATCACTCCGGACGTTTCAATCATGCGGGCAGGGACTTCAAGGCAACACGTAGGTTCAGCTTAGGTCCCCCCGTTCCTCCCCATGACTGACCATCCCCTGGTGCTGCCGCCCTTGTCGGTGGATCTGGGCCTGCTGCTGATCTCGATCGGTGTGGTGAATCTGTGGAAGGCTCGTCGCACCTGAGCCTGGGCCCTGTCCTGCTGTTTCACAAGCCCTACGGAGTGCTCAGCCAGTTCACGCCTGAGCCGGGCAGCCGCTGGCGCTGCCTGGCGGAATTCATCTCCGTTCCTGAGGTGTATGCGGCCGGTCGGCTTGATGCCGACAGCGAGGGGCTGCTGCTGCTCACGGCGAACGGACGTCTTCAGCAGCGCCTGACCAACCCGGCCTTCGGCCATGGGCGACGCTACTGGGTTCAGGTGGAGGGCGATCTCGCTGAGGCGGCCGAGGCACTCGAATCCCTGAGACGGGGAGTGATCATTCAGCAGCGACGGACCCTGCCGGCGCGAGCTCGAACCCTCAGCACGGCTGAACTGGATGCAGCAGGAATTGCTCCACGCGATCCACCGATCCGCCATCGGATCAGCATTCCCACCAGCTGGCTCGAGCTGGAGCTTCGCGAGGGTCGCCATCGCCAGGTGCGGCGGATGACCGCAGCCGTCGGGCTACCGACCCTGCGGCTGATCCGGATGGCCATCGACCTGATGGATGGCCGCCCCCCTTTACAGCTGCGGGGACTCCAGCCCGGTCACTGGCGGCACGTGAACGAAGCGGATCGAGACCGGCTCAACGACCTGCTGACGCTGCCCAGATCGGGACGAGGCGGGCGGGCCGGCCCGGGGAAGTCCGGCCGGGGCGGAGCAGGCGGGTAAGGAGGTTTGGCCATCGTGAATTGCCCGTGTTCCCGTCCGTGATTTCAACCGAGGGCTTCGCGAAGCTCCCTCACCGTCTGCAGTTGTCCGTAGTAGTAGTTGGCACGGGCCCGTCGGTCTGGATCCCCCACGCTGTCCAGCGCATCAAAGCCGAGGCTCTGCCACAGATCATGGCCACAGGCTCGGGTGACTTCGCTCTCAGCTTCTGACTCCAGGTTGGCCAGGCGCCTCTGGAGGTTCTTGATCTGGGCGATCGACATGCCTGGGATAGTACGGAAGAACCATCCGACTTTAGAACGGCAGCTTCTTCTTGGCGTCCTTGTCGAGATCAGCCTCCATCTCCCGGAGGCGCTTCAGAATCGTGTCGTAATACTCCCGGAGGTAATCCTCAAGACCGGTCGTTTCCGCTGGATCGAGGCCGAAGCTGGCATAGCTCGACTCCATGGGGGCATTCAACGTCCTGCCTCCTCCACTGACGGCATCAAAGGCCAGCCGCTCTGTGATGTTGAGTGTGGATTCAAAGAATCCTGTGATGGCCTTCATCAGTTCCAGAAGAGCCGGAGGCACACGGAAGATCCGGGCATCCTTGCCGGAGTAGCGCTCGCAGAGCTGGGTGATCTCACCGGTGGTCCAGGCACGGGGTCCGACCACCGGATACGACTGGCGAAGGGTGGCCGGATGGTCCAGCGCCGCCACGGCGAACCGGGCCATGTCCTGCGTATTCATGTAGGCGATCGGTGTGGGCATGCCACTCACCCAGACCGTCTGGCTCTCCAGCACCGGGATCGCGAACTGACTGATCAGACCCTGCATGAATGCCGCCCCCTGCAGGATCGTGTAGTCCAGGTCGGAGGCCTGGAGCCACTGCTCCGTGCAGGCCTTGATGTCCATCAAGGGAACCTGGCGGTACTGGTCGGCGTTCAGCAGGGAGATGAACACAAGCCGCTTCACATCCGCGCGCTGGCAGGCGGAGAAAAGGTTCTGCTTGCCACTCCAGTCCACCGAATAGGAGCTGCCGGGATCCGTGGCCCGTGCCGTGGCGGCATCAATCACCGCCTCCTGTCCCTCAAGGGCATAGTCCAGGCTGTCGGGCTCGAGCAGATCACCCCGTGTGAGCTCACAACCCCATTCCTGGAGGAAGGAGGCCTTCCTGGGGGTGCGCACCATGCAGCGAACCTGATGACCGGCGTCGATGGCGCGCCGGGCAATCTGGCGGCCGAGAGTACCCGTACCGCCGATCACCAATACCTGCATGAAAAGCCGTCAAGCGCGCACGAGCCTAAAGGGTGCGAGCCCCTTCAGAGAGATGCTCCGCTGCCGGGATCAGTCCCGATCGGCCAGCTTGATCATCAGAGCGCCGCCGGCAAGGCCAACCGGGATGAGCACCCAGAACAGGGCTGCGATGCCGAAGATTTCTGATGCCATGAGAAGGCAGTGGGGCGTTCAACTTTAGCTAGTCGCGATCGGGTCGCACCCGCGCCGACAGCGCCAGCAGCACCGGCCACGGGGCATCGGTGCGCAGACAGCCGGGCATCACCCCACTCGACCAGGCTCCCCAGCCCTGTTGACGAAGACGAGACGCCAGGCTCCTGAGTCGAGGGGTCCCTCCGCCCCCCAGTCGGCGCCCGATCTCAGCCATCGGCCAGCAGCGGGCCACGTGGGCAGGGTCAGCCTGGAGCCGGGCCAGCAGACCCAGCGTGGTCGGATGGGCAAGCAAGGCTTTCTGCGGATCTGAGTCGATGGCTTCCAGCCAGCTCGGCTCCTGCAGACCACCGATCCAGAGCGGACCGCTCACAGAAAGGGGTGAGGCATCCGGTGAGGTCGGGCAGCAGGAGCTCCAGCGGCCGAGCCTCAGCAGCGATTGGACCTGTTGCTCGCCGCAGCCATGGCAATGGGCCAGCAGCCCGAGCTGCTCCTCCGCCCCTGCTGCCGGACGCCGGGTGATCCGCACGGCCGTTCGGAACGTGCGCCCATCGCTGAAGGCCAGCAGGGGTTCAAGGCCGCGACCCATCGCCCAGGCAGCCCGGGCCTGTGCCCCGAGCAGCAGGCGAAGGGCCAGCTCCCAACCTGCGGGGTGAGCCCGGGCGGAGGCCCCCAACGTCCGGATCGCCTGGCGGCGTTCATGGCCGGTGGGCGTGCGCCCATCACTGCAGGCCGCATAAAGAACTCCGTCGAAACTCACGGCAGCGATCGCCAGCGGCAGCAGAGCCGTGGGGCAGCCGAAGGCATCGAGATCCACCAGCTCGAAGCGCTGTTCCCTCTGGAGGCACCCCACCAGAAGCTGCTGAGCTGTGAGGCTGGAGCAGTGAGCCCGGTCTCCGAGCGGAATCAGGTTGTCGTGGATCAGAGCGCGCCGATCGGGATCGGCATCGTTGGCCCAGACCCTCTCCGCACCCGCTTCCAGTCCGTAGCGCAGGCTGCGGATCCCGCACCCGGTCATGGCATCGAGCACCCGCAGCGGTCCAGCCATGGCGAGCTGTCGCGCGATCAGCACCCCAAGGTCACGGCTCGGTCGTGAGTCGGCACGGAAAAAACCCGGGCCGAGACGCACGCAGGCCGAGCCTTCGCAATAGTGATCAGACGTTGCCAGGCCCAAGGCCGGTGGAAGCTCCTGTCTCCCAGCCTGCACCGGGCTCAGAAGGATCCGGTCGGCCCGACTGGGGGAGTCCGTGTGACTGGTTCTGGCAGGACCAGCGTTGCCACTGGCGTGAACTCGGGGAGCCCCACCACCCTGCCCTGGTTCTGATCCATGGGTTTGGGGCCGGAAGTGGTCACTGGCGTCACAATGCCGAGGGTCTGGCCGCTGCCGGCTGGCGGGTGTTCGCCCTGGATCTGATCGGCTTCGGTTCTTCAAGCCAGCCGGGTCCGCATCCCACACTCCCACTGGACAACCGCCTCTGGGCCCGGCAGCTGCAGGGCTTCCTGGAGCAGGTGGTTCAGGGCCCTGCCGTGCTCGTGGGCCATTCCCTGGGAGGGTTGGTGGCGCTCAGTTGTGCGGTCTTTTTCCCTGGCTGGGTGCGCGCCGTGGTGGCGGCTCCCCTTCCGGATCCGGCCCTGTTGAGCGGTGATGGCTCCCGGGTCAGACGCCGCCGGCCCTGGCGCCGACGGCTCAAGCGCTTTGTGGTGGGCCTGCTCTGCCGGCTGTTGCCACTGGAGCTGCTCGTGCCCCTGATCGCTCATTCGCCGCTCCTCGATCTGGGAATCCAGAGCGCCTATTCCATGCCGGTGATGGGCGATGAAGCGCTGCGGCGGGTCATCGCCCGTCCCGCGCGTCGGCCGACCGCCGTGCGCAGCCTGCGGGCGATGAGCATCGCAATGGCCCTCAGACCCCATGCCGCCACAGCGCCAGCGCTGCTGGAACGGCTGCGCCGACCGCTGCTGCTGGTCTGGGGCGCCCAGGACCGGTTGGTGCCGCTGAGAGTGGCGCAGCGCGTCCAGGAGCACCGCCGTGATGTTCCTCTCGAAGTGATCGAGGGGTGCGGTCATTGCCCTCACGATGAGCGGGCTGTGGACTTCAACCGACGGGTGCTTGCCTGGCTGAACAGGATCGAGGCCACCAGACAGCCTGCTGAGCCCCTAATTTGAATGGCTGTCCATGGCACGGACCCTTTGTTATGAAGCACACCCTCTCGGTGCTGCTGGAAGATGAAACGGGGGCGCTGAGCCGGATCTCCGGTCTCTTCGCTCGCCGTGGCTTCAACATTGAGAGCCTGGCGGTCGGTCCCGCTGAAAGCAGAGGGATCTCGCGCCTCACCATGGTGGTGGAAGGCGACACCCGCACCCTCGAACAGATGACCAAACAGCTCGACAAGCTGGTGAACGTGCTGCGGGTCGTTGACCTCACCGAGATTCCCGCCGTTGAGCGGGAACTGATGCTCCTGAAGGTTTCAGCGCCTCCGGAGTCCAGGGCGGCGGTGCTGGACCTCGTTCAGGTGTTCCGCGCCAACGTGGTTGATGTGGCCGACACGGCTCTGACCATCGAGGTGGTGGGTGATCCAGGCAAACTGGTGGCGATCGAACAGGTTCTGGAGAGCTACGGGATCCTGGAGATTGCCCGGACAGGGAGAATTGCCCTGGAGCGGGCCTCCGGGGTGAATACCGCCTTTCTCAAGGCGACCAGCTCCGAGAAGAGAGTTCCGGCCTGATCGCCTGAGCTTCACCTCTGAGCTTCAGGGTGAACCCTTCACCAGGGTCCCTCCGCTCAGCAGGGTGGCCCGCACAAGCCGGTCTCCCTGCTGGATCGCATCGATCACGTCCATGCCCTCGGTCACCTGGCCGAACACCGCATAGCGACCATCCAGTTCGGCCAGTGACTGAAGGGCGATGTAGAACTGGGCGCTGGCGGAATTGGGGTCCGTGGAGCGGGCCATCGCCACAGCGCCACGTTGGTGGGTCAGTTCGATCTGACGGGTCAGTCCCGGACTGGTGACGGGTTCGCCATAGCGGGGCAGAGGCTCGTCCTTGCGTTTCAGCTCGAGGGGAATCTGCCGGATGTTGCCGGTGGCGGGGTCCACGAACCCTCCGAGGCCGTACTGAGTGGCTGGGGTTTTCGGATCCGCGCTGGCAGGGTCACCACCCTGAACCACAAAAGGAACAGGTTGCTTCACAACCCGGTGAAACACGGTTCCGTTGTAAGTGCCACGACGCACAAGATCAACGAAATTTCCAGCTGTGAGCGGTGCAGCCTTGCCATCGAGGCTGATGACCACCTTCCCGCGGCTGGTGATCAGCTCCACGCTGGCTGTCCCTTTCAGACAGGGGCTGGATGACTCGCTGCAACCCGGCGTGGTGGTGGACCGATCGCTGGAGCAGGAGCTGATGGCAGGGCTGAACAACAGCAGAGCGGTGAGCAGCAGGCTCGGCCAGAGTCGAGGGATCACACGCCCTCCAGGGGAACACCCAGAAAGCGAGCCAGCCGGGCCCCGGAAAGCTCCAGCTCCGCCAGCGGCATCGGTTCTCCCACTCGGGTGAGAGGCATGTCGCGGCGACCCTGAACCCTGAGACTCAACCTGCGCCGAGGATTGATCCCATCCCGCACCTCCACCTTCACGGCCTTCACGTCGCGAAGCGGGATCTCCACCTCGATCTGCGAACGGAAGCCGCGGCGTTGGATCGTGGCGTTGCCGGTCCGTTTGTCGAAGCGGTTGTGACCTGCTCCCACGTCAATCGCGATCACCACCCAGAGATAGGTGGAAAGCAGGGCGGCCGCCAGACCGTAAAGCCCCATCACCAACCCCTGGGGTACCCAGACCAGATCGGCAGGATGGCCGATGGGCAGCAGATCGGTGCCGGAATAGCTGGAAGCGCTGGTGAGCAGAAAACCGAGGCCTCCTGTGGAGACGATCGATGCCACAACAATGTTGGACAGTCTCCTGGACCCGAGAACCGGCTGCTCGAGCCGCTCATCGTCGGAGGAAGGGCTGGTCTGGGTGCTGGCTGGTGAGCCACCGGCGGAGGATTCGGCCATGGCAGGAGCCATCGGGCTGGAAGCTGTGTCGTTCCAGCATCCTGGCCTGGTGAGGCGCACCTCAGCCTTAACGATAAGAAGAAGTACTCAATCAGCCAGGCGGAGCCTGGAGTGTCAGCCCGTTTCGCCCCCCTCGCAGAGCAGGGCGAGATTGTTACCATCACGCGGTATCCAGCTCTACCCATGACGATCGCTGTAGGGCGCGTGCCGCAACGGGGATGGTTCGACGTCCTCGATGACTGGCTGAAACGCGACCGCTTCGTATTCGTGGGCTGGTCGGGTCTGCTGCTGTTTCCCACCGCCTATCTGGCGCTGGGCGGCTGGCTCACCGGCACCACTTTCGCCACCTCCTGGTACACGCACGGCATTGCCAGCTCTTACCTGGAGGGCTGCAATTTTCTCACCGCGGCGGT
>JAYKHC010000089.1:0-4180 GCA_035285465.1 Cyanobacteriota bacterium | reverse complement strand
TGTGCTCGGGGCCTGGCGTCACCACCTGCTCTGGCTGCTGCTGGCCGTTCTGATCGGCTGTCGTCAGGAGCCGCCGCGGGCCCCCACCACGCAGGACAGCCGCCCCGTGGTGCTCACCACCTTCACGGTGCTGGCTGACCTGGCCCGGGTGGTGGCCGGAGAGCGCCTTCAGGTCCGCTCCATCACCCGACCAGGCGCGGAGATCCACGGATACGAACCCACTCCGGCCGATCTGGAGGGTGCCCAGGGGGCAGACCTGATCGTGGAGAACGGACTGGGGCTCGAGAGGTGGGCGGAGCGTTTTGTCCGGACCGCCGGAGATGTGCCGCGTCTCACGCTTTCCCAGGGCATGACGCCGCTGATGATCAGCCACCGGAACGGCACCTCCACGCCCAATCCCCACGCCTGGCTTTCTCCACGGCGGGTGCGGCACTACGTGGATCACCTGGTGAGCGCCTTTTCGGCTCTCGATCCGGACGGCGCCGCCGAGTTCAGAGCCAACGGGGAGGCCTACAAGAATCAGCTCGACCGCCTTGATGACGAGCTGCGTTCAGCGCTGGCCGCCGTGCCGCCTCAGAAGCGGCTGCTGGTGAGCTGCGAGGGAGCCTTCAGCTATCTGGCCCGCGACTATGGACTGGAGGAGGCCTATCTCTGGCCTGTGAACGGCGAGCAGCAGGTCACCCCACGGCGGCTGGCCGCTCTGATCGAAACCGTGCGACGGCGACGGGTTCCGGCCCTGTTCTGCGAAAGCACCGTGAGCCATGAGACCCAGCTGGAGGTGGTCCGCGCGACGGGAAGTCGCTATGGAGGTACCTTCTACGTTGATTCTCTCTCTCAGCCTTCCGGCCCCGCCGCCACCTTGCTAGCCCTTCAGCGCCACAACGTGCGATTGATTGTGCAGGGGCTCGCTCCAGGTGGGGAGAAGCGACCATGAACCGCATCGACGTCGACCATCTCTGTGTCGATTACAACGGTGTGATCGCTCTGCACGATGCTTCGCTTCACCTGCCGTCCGGCTGCATCTGCGGCCTGGTGGGCATGAACGGTGCTGGCAAATCCACCCTGTTCAAGGCCCTCACGGGCTTCGTCCGGCCCTCCCGTGGGCGGATCCGGATCAATGGAATGCCTTCCTTTCAGGCGCAGCGTGAGCAGGCCGTGGCCTACGTCCCTCAGAACGAGGGAATCGACTGCAGCTTTCCGATCTCTGTGTGGGAAGTGGTCATGATGGGTCGCTACGGAGCCATGAACCTGCTGCGGCTCCCCGGATCTGCCGATCGAAGGGCTGTGCGTGATGCCCTTGAACGGGTGGAACTGCTTGAGCTCCGGGAGCGACCGATCGGAGCCCTTTCCGGAGGCCAGCGCAAGCGCACCTTTCTGGCCCGAGCCATTGCCCAGGGGGCTTCCGTGCTGCTTCTGGATGAACCCTTCAATGGCGTCGATGTGCGCACCGAACGACTGATGGCGGACCTGTTTCTGCAGTTCCGCCAGGAAGGTCGCACCCTGTTGATTTCCACCCACGACCTCAGCCAGGTGCGCAATGTCTGCGATCTGGTGGTGCTGATCAACAAAACGGTGCTGGCCTACGGCGAAACCTCCGAGGTGTTCACGCCGGAGAATCTCGCCCTCACCTTCGGAGGCCTGCCTCCAGAACTGCTCAGTGCTCCCGCCAACGCTCCTGATCCTTCTCTGTGAATCTGCTGCTCGAACCCCTGAGCCACGCCTTCATGGTGCGCGCCCTGCTGGTCAGCGCCCTGGTGGGAGGCGTGTGTGGACTGCTGTCGTGCTTCATGACCCTCAAGGGCTGGGCGCTGATGGGCGATGCCGTCTCCCATGCCGTCATGCCCGGTGTCGTGCTGGCCTATGCCCTGGGCCTGCCGTTCTCACTGGGAGCCTTTGTGTTCGGCGTGGGGTCGGTGACTCTGATCGGCTTTGTGAAACAGCGGTCACGGATCAAGGAGGACGCGGTGATCGGCCTGGTGTTCACCGGCTTCTTTGCGCTTGGACTGGTGCTGGTCTCCAAGGTTCGCAGCAATATTGACCTCACCCACATCCTGTTCGGAAATGTGCTGGGAATCTCCAGAGCCGACATCCATCAGACCCTGCTGATCTCCGTGTTGGTGGTGGTGGTGCTGCTGGTGCTCAGAAACGATCTGCTGCTGTTCTGCTTCGATCCGACCCATGCCCGATCGATCGGGATCAACACCGGCGTGCTGCACTACATCCTGCTCTCGGCCCTCTCACTGGCAGCCGTTGCCGGACTTCAGACCGTCGGCATCATTCTGGTTGTGGCGATGCTGGTGACCCCGGGAGCCACCGCGTACCTGCTCACCGATCGCTTCGGGAGGATGGTTCAGCTGGCCGTTCTCAGCAGCGTCCTCTCAAGTCTGCTGGGCATCCTGATCAGTTATTGGAGCGACAGTTCTCCCGCCGGATGCATCGTGCTGGTTCAGACCGGTCTGTTTCTGCTCGCTTTCCTGTTGGCACCCCGGTACGGCATCCTGATGAGCCCTCGCTCCCAGTCCGTCTGAGCCGTGGAGATGGTCCAAGACGACCTGCCGGTAGGCATCCAAGTCAGGCACTTCAACCCCATGAACCTTGGCCCGGTCGTCCCAGCGCCGCAGTGCCATGGCATCGTTCATCCCCTCTAAGGCCAACAGCCGCACCGTCTCAGAACGGCTCAGCTCCCCGCCCTGCACGGCAAAGCTGCGTTTTGATGCATCCGATAGCTTCGCGTAATACGTCTCATCGAGGGAGCACAGCAGCCGTTTGGCTGAGACATGGTGCTGTACAGGGGCAACGACCTGCCTGGGGAAGAACACCGAGAGTGCTCGGGCTGCGACGGCCTCATGAGCACAGTCCTGATCGAGGAAATCCCCCCGCTCATCGTGTTCATCGATCATCAGATGGCCGATGTCATGAAGCAGTGATGCCACCACCAGGTGGGGCTGCTGCGACTCCTGTTGGGCCAGATGCGCTGTCTGCAGAGCATGTTCCAGCTGCGTCACCGATGGGTCGTAGCTGGATTGCCCATGGGTGTTGAGATAAGCGAACAGCAGATCAACACGCTCTTCGCGACTCCCCGCTTGCATGGATTTCATCCATTCCATGGCGTGTTCGGCCAGTGCAGTAGTCATGAGACGCCCTCCCCCAGAAAGTGGTTGATCAAGCTGACGCGCCCTTCTGCCAGCGCCTGCTTTTTGTAGTTGTAGTACTCCGATCGCAAATTGCCTTCGGAGCTGGCGTTGTAGGTGACGTACAGCGCGCGGCGCGAACGATCGGAGCGGTTGGTGCCGCTGCGGTGCGGTGCAAAGGAGTTGAAGAACACCGCGTCTCCAGCAGCCACAGGCATCGGCGTCCATTCGAGTTGAGCTGCTCGCTCAATCGGGAGGCATCCATCAGCATTCACGTCGATCACCCCGTTGTGATGGGCACCTTTGGCGAATTCCAAGCAGCCATTGCTCGTATCCGCTGAATCCAAGGCCAGCAGCATCGTGATGTGCAGTGAGCCAAACGGGTAGGCCGGGGCATCCTGATGGGGGGCGTACCCGGCCGCACCGGGGTGCTTGTAGTTGATCTTTTCCTTGAACAGCACCGGTGGTTCGCCAAACAAGGCTTCGAGCACGTCGTGCACCCGCCCTTCGGTCAGGAACTGATGCAGGGGAGGGTGATCCTTGGCGAAGTCTTCGGTTCGCGCTTTGACCCGGCCACGGTCTGTGTTTTCGAAGTAGTGGCGCCCCAATGTCGATGCGTTGGAGATGTCGTCAATCCAAGCCAGCAGCTCAGCCATGTCGTCGCTTGCCACCAAGCCAGGCACATGGACGACGCCGTCCTGTTGATGTCGCCCTTTGAATTCAAGGAGATCCTTCGGATCCCATTGCGTTGTGCTTTTGGTGTTGCTCATATGATCGGCATCAGGGTGGACTCAACAAGTGCCTTGAGATTGCGGGCTGCCGTCATGGCGATGTCTTCTCGGATCGATTGAACGGCAGACCCGATGTGCGGGGTGAGCACGGTGCGATCGCGCTGATCGAGCAAGCCCTGGGGAATGGAAGAGGGGTGGTCCTCTCGGGCCCAGTCCTCCATCTCAAAAACATCGGCTCCGTAGCCCCCCAGCTGGCCTGATTGCAGCGCCCGCACAACAGCCTGTTCATCCACCACCGAGCCACGGCATGGATTCACC